>JBJDYH010000071.1:0-4004 GCA_051867135.1 Faecousia sp.
GACAGCTCTCCCATAGGGAGAGCCGGACGAGCAATGCTCGCCCCTACGATATATAACGGTACACCGTTTGACCCACCTTCAAATTTCAATTTATCGCTTTGATGAGGGGCGGCGATACGCACACAATATAATATATTGTTTTCCCTGAGCGGTGTCAACCATGTATATTTTTCCCTGCCATGTCCATATCCTAGAGCAGGGAAGGTGATTACATGAAAATTGACTGGAAAAAGCTCCTGATTTGCTTGGCAATTCCCCTCGGTGTGGGTGGCCTTGCCGGGTTACTAACCCGAAGCAGTATGGCGACTTACGCATCCTTTGAAAAGCCGCCCCTATCCCCTCCGGGCTGGTTATTCCCCATTGTATGGCCAATTTTGTACCTGCTTATGGGCTGGGCAAGCTATCTGATTTTGCAGTCCTCCGCCAAAAATACCGAAAAGAAAGAATCTCTGACTCTCTACGGCATCCAACTCGCGCTTAATTTTCTTTGGCCGGTGGTTTTCTTCCGTGCAGAGAAGATTTTAGGCGCTTTTTTGGTGCTAATTGCTCTATGGGCGGCGGTTTATCTCACCATTCGCGCCTTTGGAAAAATCAAGGAATCTGCCGGGGATTTCATGCTCCCCTACCTGCTCTGGATCAGCTTCGCGGGGTATCTGAACTTGGGAATTTACCTGCTGAATGGGTAGACTTTTTTTCTTGTTTGTGGTATATTGTAAGGGTAAAAAATACCTACCAAGGAGGAATTTACCATGGCTAACAAATACGCAGGCACCAAGACCGAGCAGAATCTTCTGGCCGCTTTTGCCGGGGAATCCGGCGCTCGCAACAAGTATACTTACTTTGCGTCCAAGGCTAAGAAGGAGGGCTTTGAGCAGATCAGCGCCCTGTTCCTCAAGACTGCCGACAATGAAAAAGAGCACGCCAAAATGTGGTTTAAGGAGCTGAACGGTATCGGCTCTACCGCGGAAAATCTGGCCGCCGCTGCCGAGGGCGAAAACTACGAATGGACGGATATGTACGAGGGCTTTGCCAAGACCGCCGAGGAAGAGGGCTTCCACGAGCTTGCCGTAAAGTTCCGTCTGGTTGCCGCCATTGAGAAGCACCATGAGGAGCGCTACCGTGCCCTTTTGAAGAATGTGGAAACCGCCGCCGTCTTTGAAAAGAGCGAGGTCAAGGTTTGGGAATGCCGTAACTGCGGCCACATTGTTGTGGGTACCGCCGCTCCCGAAATCTGCCCCACCTGCAACCATCCTCAGGCCTATTTCGAGGTTCACGCGGAGAATTACTAAGCAATAGGAAAGTTGTGGGCACGCTTCCGAATGGAAGCGTGCCCATTTTTTAGTCCTCTTTTGCCCAAGCGTAGGCGTAGCGGACAGCTTTATTCCATTGTTTGATTCGATGGCTGCGCTCTCCTTCGGAAATTTCCGGAGTAAAGGTGCGGTCTACTGCCCAATGGCTGCGGATGGCTTCTTTATTTTCCCAATAGCCCACGGCAAGCCCCGCAAAGAAGGCCGCGCCCATGGCGGTGGTTTCCACGCACCGGGGGCGCAGAACATTGCCGCCGATGAGGTCAGACTGGGTCTGCATCAAATAGTTGTTGGCAGAAGCACCGCCGTCCACCTTCAAAGCCGAAAGCCGGATGCCCGAGTCCGCCTCCATAGCTTTCAGTACATCACAGGTCTGGTAGCAAAGGCTGTCCAGAGTTGCCCGGATAATATGGTACTTATTGCAGCCCCGGGTAAGACCTACAATGGTTCCCCGGGCATACTGATCCCAATGGGGCGCGCCCAAGCCGGTAAAGGCCGGCACCACATAGCAGCCGTTGGTATCGGCTACCTTTTGGGCCATGTACTCTGAGTCCGCGGAAGAGTCGATAAGCTTCAGTTCATCCCGCAGCCATTGAATGGCCGCCCCTGCAACGAAAATAGAGCCTTCCAAGGCGTACTCCACCTTGCCGTCTACGCCCCAGGCAATGGTCGTGACCAAGCCGTTTTGGCTGAAAACCGGAGTTTTCCCCGTATTCATCAGCAGAAAGCAGCCTGTGCCGTAGGTATTTTTGGCTTCGCCGGGGGTAAAACAAGCCTGACCGAAGAGAGCTGCCTGCTGGTCGCCTGCCGCTCCCGCGATGGGGATAGGCGCGCCAAAGAACTGAGGCAGGGCATAGCCGTAGATTTCCGAGCTGGGGCGTACCTCCGGGAGCATCTGCTTAGGGATGTTCAAAAGCTCCAGAATTTCATCATCCCAGCGCAGGGTATTGATGTTAAAGAGCATGGTTCGGGAAGCGTTGGAATAATCCGTTACATGGGCCTTGCCCCCGGTGAGCTTCCAAATCAGCCATGTTTCCACCGTGCCGAAAAGCAGCTCTCCCCTTTCTGCCCGCTCCCGGGCGCCGGGAATGTTTTCCAAAATCCAGCGCAGCTTTGTACCAGAAAAATAAGCGTCTATTACAAGGCCGGTCTTATTGCGGAACCAATCCGTCAGCCCCTGAGCCTTCAGTTCGTCGCAATATTCGCTGGTGCGGCGGCATTGCCAAACAATCCCATGGCAGATTGGCTCCCCGGTGGTTTTATCCCAAACCAGGGTGGTTTCCCGCTGGTTGGTGATGCCGATGGCGGCAATATCCCCGGCCTCTGCCCCGGCGTTGGCAATCGCTTTCCGGGCTACTTCAAGCTGGGTGGTAAAAATCTCGTTGGCATCGTGCTCTACCCAGCCCGGTTTGGGGAAAAACTGGGTAAACTCCTTTTGGGCAAGGCCGCATACCTGAGCATTTTTGTCAAACAAAATGCATCGGTTGGAGGTCGTACCGGCATCCAGCGCCATGATATATTTCGGCATAAAAAAGCCCTCCCAAGTATTTTTTGTGTGGATTCATATTGGATCAGTCGTCTGCTCGATAAATTGGAATTTAGCGCTGCACCAAATGGGTGGCCGTAGGGGCCGATGCCCACATCGGCCCGTTGGGGTGTTACGGATTCGCCGCAGTTCTGTAGACGCATCGTCGTGCTTTCTGCGGGGCGATGTGGGCATCGCCCCCTACATTCACCCAATTCACACCCCGGTAAATTCCAATTTATCGCTTTGCTGAGAACAGCCATAGGTACACTTACCTGTAATATTATAGCGGCTGGGGCTTCTCTTTTCAAGACGGTTTCTTGACAGGACTGGCCATTTTTGATAGGATAACAAAAAAGCGTCAAAGGAGCATCGCTATGCATATCATTGACACCATTCCGCTGCGCCATAGTGTGCGCAAATTCCAAAACAAAGCCATTCACGATGCCAAGGCTGCTCAGCTACAGTATGTGATTGACGGATGCAACAAAGAATTCGGCACGAATATGCAGCTTATTTTGGATGACCCCCGGGTTTTTGCCGGGAAAAAGAGTTTTGAAAACGCCGTAAACTATATTGCTCTTGTGGGCAGCAAGAAGAACGCGCCTCAGGAGGCTTTGGGCTACTGCGGGGAAACGGTTGCCCTGAAAGCCCAAGCCATCGGCCTGAATACCTGCTGGGTGGCAAGCACTTACCGCAAGGGCAAGGTAAAAGCCCAGCTTCGCAAAGGGGAAAAGCTCTACGGCGTGATTGCCGTGGGCTATGGGGAAACTCCGGGCAAGCTCCACAAGGAGCGCAGCATGGAAAAGCGGATGCAGGCTCCCTCCCCTGCCCCCGATTGGTTCTTAAACGGTATGGATGCCGCCATGCTGGCTCCCACCGCCCTGCATCAGCAGAAATTCCGGTTTATTCTGGAGGGGAAAAACGGCGTGCGCCTGAAAAGCAAGGGGATTTGCAAAAAGCTGAACGCCGGGATCCTCAAATACCACTTTGAGTTGGGCGCAGGGAAAGAAAACTTCCAATGGGTCAAATAAAATAGCTTCAGCGCACAGAAGAAAGCTCTGTGCGCTGATTTTTTGCGTTCTCAGTCTGTTCTCCCAGAGGGAGAACCTATACGAAGGGGCTGTAAAAAAAGTCCCCAGTAAAAAGCAGGCTGTACCGAAGGGTGCAGC
>JBJDYH010000072.1:0-2779 GCA_051867135.1 Faecousia sp.
CGTATTCCAGAAGAAGTTCTAAAATCAAATTGTGTGCATAACTGCCGTTTGCAACGATACGGTCAAAGTAGAGCCCTTTGGGGAGTAAACCGATGTTGGCAATCACGATTTTCTGAATAGCAGAACGCCCGCTGTCATCAAAAAATGTCTGATTTAACAACTGTGTGAGCGTTCGGCTATCAATGCCTATCGAGTTCAAAATATTTATCAGGCCAGAAATCATCTCATTCCAGAAAAAGGTTACAAAAACGATTGTCGCAAACATCACAAAGTATAAAGCTACCTTGGCGGTTTTTGAAATGCCTTCTGAAAACAAAACAAAAAGGAAAATCGAACATAAATAGCAAACAAGCGCACCACGGCATCCAGCAATCAGTATCAATCCTGCTCCGACAATCATTCCAACCAATCTTGTTAATCGGTAGTTTGTCATACAACGCAAGGAAAGATATCCCGCCGGAAACAGCAGATTGTAAGAGAAGACCATATACTGTGGTGACGTATTGTTTTGAAGGGCCAAAAGATACTGAACTAAAGCAAGCAATACTGTTACAAAAGAGAATTTGTCAAGCCATAAGCACAACATCTCCATGTCCCTGATATACTGTGCTAATATCAGTCCCCAGAATCCATAGAGCAGGAACAAATACAGGGGATTTGCAGTAATATCTCCAAAAGATGTCCACATATATGGCAGGATCGAATTTGCCACAATGGAAAAAGCAAAGGATAAGATCAGAAATAACGTGATTGCTAACGTCCCCACCGACATTCTTCTGATGTTCTTGTAGGACACATAAATCATTAGAGAAAGGTATATGATGTAGATGACATAAGTGCTAATCTTTGTCGTCTCTCCTAAAAAAAACCTTGTGATGGTCCCAATCGCAGGGTTTAGCGAAGGAAAACACAAGAAAAAGGCTACTGCGATGCAAACCCATTTTTGATTTTTATTAGCCATCGGTTTCTCCTTCTTCCTTGCTTGATAGATAATGAATGTTAGTAGATACCCGTTGGTATATTATCCTTCAATCTGCTCAATAAAGCGCATTACTCTTTCCGCCTGCTTGAATGCTGTTTTGTTCTCACGAATGAAGCTTTTCGCCCGCTGCCCCATCTCACGACGAGTCTCATCAGGCTCCCCCATAATCCTTTCCAAAGCGGATTGAATTTCGGGAACATCATTTCCGGTAATCGAATAGCAGTAGTCAAAATATTCAGGCGGAATTCCCGGCAACCGCGATGTTAGTAGTGGTGTACCCGATGACATATACTCGATGGTTTTCGAGGGAAAAGAGTATGCCGTATAATCGTCCATGGGATTTCTAACATTCACCAGCAACGTGGCTTCTCTTTCTCTCTTCAAAATTTCAGTTCTGTCAACTCTGCCCTTATACTGAATACGGGTGTCTTCAAGTATGATTTTTTCCAATTCTGGGGCAAAGTCACCGAACCCATAAATATGTAGCTGTGCGTCCAGCTTCGTTTGCCGAAAAGCTTCCACTAACTCAGCAATACCATATCTTTTACTTAACGCACCCGCATACATGATTACTGGCTTGTCTGCCTTAGTTAGCTCCTTTGTCTGCACGTCAAACAGACTTTCATCTGCCAAACCCTCTACGACCGTATACGGCTTATCGGCAGAAATCTTGTTTTTCATTTTCTCTGTCAGATAGATATATCCGCCAAACTGAGCCTGGATTCTTTTGACCTGCCGATAGTAGTGTTTTGCAAATAATCCTTGAATTCCTCGCTTGCTGGCATACATATGCTCCGGGAGATCCGGAACAAATGCCACGGCTTTACAACGATATTTCTTGCTGAATCGGAGAATGTTTCTTGCAACGGGCTCATAAATGGAATAGGTCAGGATGCATACATCATCCAGCCTATCCTGCTTCTTCAGCCACGATTCAATCATTTTCCTGGAGGAATGTGCCTGGCTAACCATTTTCAGAACCGGAAGGTTAATGGCCGGAATCCAAGTAACGGGAAATCCGCATTCCAATGTCTGCTCCTTTTTCTTCCAGCGCAGCAATCTACTTCCCGGAAAAGACGCGATCATGGGAAACGCAAAGCATTCCACATCAGTGTAACCGTTTGCCTTAACACCATTGAGAAACGCCGTTTCAAAAGTCTGCGGTGCAACCGATGGTTTGACCTTTGATTCGTTGACAATCTGTTCATACTCCTGGCTTTCTGTGACCGTTCCAATATATAAAAGTTTCATTGACTACTCTCCCGCCAGCATTTTCTGGTACTTCACAGCCAATTCAGCCAATTTCAATCTCTCCGAGATATACGCTCCCGCACCATCACACCACTTGCCGAATTCCCTATCTCTCATATCAACAAACCGATTGATTGCTTCCGTATACATTTCAGGCTGATCCAATGCAACATCATATCCTGCATAATTCTTCTCCAATTCACGCCATGGTGTATTGGTACTAATCACAACCGGACGGTGCTGCATAAGCATTTCGACGATGGCTTGTCCGAAGTTTTCGCTCTGCGTCGGTAACAGGAGGATGTGACACCGCGAAAGAACCTGTGGGATATGATCGTGTGGAACATTTCCTTCAAAATATACCTGAACATTGTTCGGCAGAGATTCAGCGAGCCTACGGCATTGTTCGTAATACTCCGGCACTTCGCAGGAACCATAAATATGCATAGTTACATTGCCGTGAACACCATGCAATACAGTCAGTGCGATGTTTAGATTTTTGATTGGATGAATTCTGCCAACAAAAGCAATCTCAAGTTGTCCTGC
>JBJDYH010000072.1:2879-3988 GCA_051867135.1 Faecousia sp.
TTAGATTTTTGATTGGATGAATTCTGCCAACAAAAGCAATCTCAAGTTGTCCTGCTGTCTTTTCAATGTGTTCAGAGACCGGATCAACTGCCGCAGGTATATTTTGTACGTTATATACCTTTGCATCAGGAAAAAACTTCTTTACTTCACTATACTCGGCATTCGAGGTTGCATGGATTTCTATATGACGAGTCAATCCAAACCACTTAATGAAGTTTAGGTACCGCTTCTTCCGGAGTTGCTTCATGTTGAATGCTGAAGGCATCAACTCTCCTCTAGGTGCCAGGATAGTCCTAATCCTTTCCTTTTTTGCGATTCGTAGGGCCGGCACGCAGTATTGCCAACTAAACAGACTGCTGATATATATCACATCAGGCTTCGTATTCTGTATAACCTTTGAGAACTCAACCATACTGTTGTTTTTTATGTAGTATACGTCGCACCCAAATAATCTGTTTTTACCTTCCTGAACCCCCGTATACTCCGAGCCATCTGAATCAAATCCAACTGTCGCTACCGATACATCCATAAACTTGGCAGCGAGTTTTGCCATGTTCGTCATGCTAACAGTAGGGCCGCCTCTTTTTTGAGATGGATAAAAACAGTGCGTGAGCAATAACAGCCTCATTTACAGGCCCCCAATCGCATCAAAGTAGCTTCCCAATTGATAATCCAGTTCTACCGGCATAATCGGGCGTATCCCTCCACCGGAATGGAACGTAAGCTCAGAGAAGAAAATGCCACGTTCTGCAATGTAAAAATCCACTCTGACAAAGTCAAACGGCTTCGCGAGCTTTTGCGCCATTTGGATGATCTCATCGGTTTTTTCGGAGAAACAGGCGGGATCCACCGGCGCATATCGATCCTGGATTTTCAAGCATCCTTTGGGCAAGTCGAAAATGCCAAAATGCTGCTTTCCTGCTTCTGTGTATGTCACCGAATAGAATTTTGCATTGCCGCAAAAGCAGAACACCTTGAAGTCGATCATACTTTTGCCCTGCGGTCCTTGAAGGAATTCCTCGCAGATGATTCGTGGCTGAATCAAGCGATAGTTCCTTTCCCGGCCATAAAAGTAGTAATTCTTCTTTAGAAAGCCTTTCAGCTTATGA
>JBJDYH010000073.1:0-17913 GCA_051867135.1 Faecousia sp.
GTCCCACCTGATGCACCGTCACCATGGTGGAGCCGCCCTTGGGGTACATCACATTCCCCTTGGAACCCCGAATCTGCTCGGCGATAAACATCCACACCGGCTTGCGGCCTGGCTGGGTTCCGAAGATGTAGGGCAGCTCCAGTACGCCAACGCTGAAATTCTCGTCGGCAAAGGCCAATGCGGCATTTTCCTGATCGATCCGGGAGCGGATGTAGGGATGCCATTTGGTCAGCTCCAGTTCCGGCATAGTCTTGGCGAAGTGGGAGAAGTAGGAACCGCAGATGGAAACATGCTTGACCCCGCATTCCTTCGCCAGCTTCAGGAGCCGGTTGATGGGGTCAATGTTGTACTTCTTATACAGATTGTAGATGGGAGCAGGGCCTTCCACACGCTCGTCTACACCGGCGGCAAACACGAAGCCCTCGCAGCCGGTCAGATGGGCACGGAGTTCCTCGTCGCTCATTTCCAGATAGTTGCCGAACTCAATCTTCATTTCCGGGGGCAGCACCGCGCCTTCCGGCAGAGGGGGCAGGGCGATGGAGGTCACTTCATGCCCTCGCTCAATCAATACCTTCGCGGCCTCGCTGCCGAGAAGTCCGGTACCGCCAATCATAAACACCTTCATGTGAATATCCTCCCAGTAAAGTTTCTATTGTGTGGAAGTAGACAAATTGTTTCCGAGGGTTTTCATTGCAATAAGCTACTACCCCTTTGTAAAACAATCTTATCCGCAAGGATTAATTATGTATATCAAAAATCAGATTATTGTGATAAATAGCAGACGTATTCCATAGTTCTCCTATCAACCGCCTCTTTTCGCATAAAATCACAAAAACAGCATAGAAGTCCTGTTTTTAATAGAATAGTGGTGTTGGATATGTTATGATAGAAAAACATAATGCAATCATATACTTGGAAACGAGAGGACTACTATGAAGAAACAGATCACAACACCCTATCTGCCCCTGGACGTTTGCGAACCGGATGGAGAACCCCATGTGTTTGGCAACCGGGTCTATGTATTCAGCTCCCACGATACACTGGGAGGAAGTCGATTCTGCAATAGAAACTACGAATTTTTCTCCGCCCCTGTGGATGACCTGACCATCTGGACGAGTCGGGGCATCAGCTATGACAAATCACTTGACCCGGATGTTTGTGAAACCGGGAAGTATCCCGATCTCTATGCCCCGGATGTGGTGCAGGGCAACGACGGAAGATTTTATCTCTACTATGCCCCCTCTGGCGGCAGTGCTAACGGATTCGCACACTCCTTCACCGACCACATCCATGTGGCAGTGGCAGATGCACCGGATGGTCCCTACCACTATCATGGCTGTGTCCGCAACCCTGACGGCACACCCTTTCAGCGGGGGCTGACCTTTGATCCCGGTGTCATCAATGACGATGGCATCATTAGGATGTACTATGGTTGGGGGTTTCTGTTCCCCGCTGTTTGTAGAAGAGGTCCACTCTATCATCTGCAGGATGCCATCATGAATATGGTGGGAAACCGTATGTTTGACCTCTCTCCCCAGCAGAAGCAGGAAGGATATCTTGGTGCCTATACGGTCACGTTGGCAGAGGATATGCTGACTGTGACAAGTGAGCCGATAAAGATCCTGCCCGGACAGAAAGAGAGTTTTGGTACCCCGTGGGAGGGGCATGCCTTCTTTGAAGCCAGTTCCATCCGCAAAATCGGGAATATCTACTACTTTATCTACTCCTCGGAGGCGCAGCATGAGCTGTGCTATGCCACAAGCCCATACCCTGACCGGGATTTCCGATATGGCGGCGTGATCATCTCCAATGGTGACATTGGCTACCACGGCCGAAAGCCTAAGGACCGCCTTGCCGCCACCGGCAACAATCATGGCAGTATCGAATACATCCATGGGCAGTGGTATGTGTTCTACCACCGACACACCCATCTCACTCAGTACAGCCGGCAGGGATGTGCCGAGAAGATTAAAATTCTCCCCGACGGCAGTATTCCCCAGGTAGAGATGACCAGCTGTGGTCTGAACGATGGGCCGCTTCTTGCGGAAGGAACCTACTGCGCCGCCATCTGCTGTAATCTGACCAACGGAAATATGCCCCACACCGGCGGAGTACGCCGAAAGGGCTCTGTCCCCTTTATCACCCACGATGAAGCAGGGCATTTCATTACGGACATCACAAACGGTACGCTCATCGGCTACAAGTACTTTACCTTCAGTGGCAAAACGGAACTCACCCTGGAAGCGAAGGCGGAAGGCACTTTTGAAATCCAGACAGGCGACAGATTATTAGGAGAAATTTCCTTCTCTTCCCGGGAAAACTGGGAGAAAAAATCCATTGCATTCAGCATCCAGGGGACAATGGCTCTGTATCTCAAGTTCTCCGGCAAGTCAGGCGCAATGCTCCGGTCATTTACTTTTGGTCAAGGAGTGTAACTCTTATGAAAGCAAGAAACCCCGTTCTGCCCCTCCAGTATCACTGTCCGGACGGAGAACCTCACTTTATTGACGGCGAGTTGTTTGTCTATCCAAGCTATGACCTTATCCCAAAACGCTACTGCTCCGACAAGCTCTATGTCGCCCATAGTAAGGACTTGGAAAATTGGAACGTAGATGGTCCCGCCTTTGAATCGTCGAGGCTCGACTGGCCAATGGCTGCCTGCCCTCCCGCTGGTCTGATGGAGGCGGCCTGTTATGATGAACTGCCCAAATATCTGGCAGATTTCATCCCCAAGTGGTTCCGTATCGTTCCCTTCCGATGGTTTCAGAAGGCTGTGAACCACTTTACCACGAAGCCCGGCGGGGATAAGCGCAGACGGCTGCTGTTTGCCCCGGATGCACTGACTGTCGGAGGGCGATCCTATCTCTTTTTCTGCACCTCCGACGGATGTGAAGGTGTTGCCGTTTCTAACAGTCCTGCCGGACCATTCTGGGATCCCGTGAAGATCACTGGCGACAAGTCCGGTCAGCCCATTTCCGGCATTGACCCAGCAGTATTCCGGGATGATGACGGAAAGGTCTACCTGTACTGGGGGCAGATCAATTCCTATGGGGCAGAACTGACCGAGGATTTGACACAAATCAAGGAGGATACCTTGGTATGCAGTCTCTTGACAGAGCAGGAACACGCTTTCCACGAAGGCTCCTCCGTGCGAAAAATCGGAGATACCTACTACTACCTCTTCGCGGACTCTCATCGTGGGAAACCCACTGCTCTTGGATACGCAACCTCAAAATCTCCATTGGGTCCTTTCACCTATCAGGGAATCGTCATCGACAATGACGGCTGCGATCCGGAAACCTGGAACAACCACGGCAGCATCGAGTGTGTGAATGGGCAGTGGTATGTGTTCTATCACCGCAGCACCGGAAACAGCCGGTACTTGAGGAGGATGTGTGCAGAACCTATCTACATTGATGAGACAGGACGGATCTCCGAGGTGCTCCCTACCTCCATCGGAATGGGGGAGCCTTATAAGAATGGAGAACCCTTGTATGGCTATCAGGCTTGTCAGGTAAAAAATGCTTACATCGACGGAGAGAATCTAACTATCAAAAAAGGAATAGCCGTGGTAGTATACCGCTATGTAGACACTTCGGAATCCTTCACCCGTATTGCCTGGAAAGGCACCGGCAATGCTGTCATTTCTCATGAGATAGATTCCACAGGAGTGCTGACGCTCACTGTCGAAGCAAAAGAAAACTGCTCCATCCAGTATTTCACTCTTCACGCTTGAAAAAAGCCATCGGCCTTTTACAGGTCGATGACTTTTCTATATCATATACTTGATTTCCTTGGTAAAAATATGATACTATTGCAGAAAAAGGCGGTGATTGTGATGTATTCAGAAATCGTGCAAAAGCTTCAGTATCTACACAGTGTTACACATATCCCATTGTCTTTACTGAACGGAAATGGAGAAATCATTGTCACCTTTCCCAGTCTCAATTACCAGGCTGTGAGCCTTTTCTCCCAGCAGGTAGTATTGTATGACTTTCGCTTTCAGAAACGCGGGATCGGTCATCCCCTGATCAGCTATGTGAAACCGGGTTTTTTCCTTGGTGTTATGGAACTGTTAGATGATCTTTATCTGCTCATCGGACTCGTCAGTCCGCTCCCCCGCGGAAGAAACGATACCCTGAAATTGATCGTCAAAGTGACTTCCCCGGAACATCTCCATGAACTTTGCAGTCTCCTGCTGCAAACGCCCCTTGTTCCATTGGATCAGTTGAAAGATTTGATGTGTCTGTCCTCCCAGCTGCTGCTTGGAACAGAACTACATCGGGAAAATATTCTGTTTATGGATGTCTTTCAGGAGGAGCAGGAATCTTTCCAGCCAGAGATGGAGCTCTTCCGCCAGCGGGAAAACACCTTTCAGCACGAGTCTATTGATTTTGAAACCGCTATCTGCAACGCCATCGAACAGGGAAACAAGTCTCAGCTGATGCACAGCCTGTATGCGCCCCGTACAGGCCAGGTCGGACGGATGTCCGGAAACGATTTGCAACAGGAAAAGTATTCCTTTGTGGCGCTGGCTACCATGGCATCCCGGGCTGCCATTCGAGGAGGCATAACCGAAGAACTGGCATTCAGTATCAGTGATTTCTACTGCCAGCGTGTGGATGTTCTGTCTGATCCCGACAAAATCAAAGTACTATCCATCAAGATGCTCGCAGACTACTGCGAGCGGGTTCGGCAAAAGAAAGGCGAGCCGGTTGCCTCTCCTGTGATCCACAAGTGTCTGGAATACATTTCTGCCCATCTCCACGAGCCTATTTCCCTGACCAATCTATCCAAAGCCTGTGGACTGTGCACACGTAGTCTCTCCCTGAAGTTCAAAACAGAAATGGGAATCAGTATCGTAGATTTTATTCACGAGGAAAAACTGAAAGAAGCAGAGTATCTGCTTCGTCACACGGATTATACGCTATCCCAGATCTCAGCCTATCTTGGGTACTCCTCTCAAAGCTACTTCACCCGAATCTTCCGGGAAAACCGCGGAATAACCCCTCAGGGGTACCGGGATCAATTCCGGTAGTGAGCTACATTTGATTACCCACATGCTATTTTTAATTTACGCAAAGCGGCTCTTTTCGTATACTGATATACGAAAAGAACCGCTTTATTCTGTATTCGACAAAGCTAATTCACAGCGCACAGGTACGCTGAATAAAACATTTCGAACAAAATCCTATTTTTGATACTGAATTCTTTTATTTGATATACAATTAGATTTAGTTTCTCTATATTAATAATATTGGGCAGACTATGGCTTATTTCTGACAACAACCAGAGAGGAATGTGAAAAAATGGCAAACAAACTGCTAGACTCAAAAATTTTCAACAGCAGAATCACTACCCCCAATGTTTCGGCAAAGGAAAAGTGGATCGGCTTTCTGCTCGGTCCCACTGGAGCACTTTTAGTCAACGCCATTCTGGGTGGCGGATTTCTGAACATCTTCTATACCGATGTCATTGGCATCGGCAATCTCTGGAGGGGAATGTTCCTGGCAGTATTTCCCGTAATTGCCAAGATCCTGGATGCCATAACCAATTTCATCATGGGTTGGATCATTGAACACACCCATACCAAGCAGGGCAAAGCCCGGCCCTACATCCTGCTGGCGGCATTCCTTCTGCCTATCTCCGGTATCCTCTTGTATACCGTTCCCAATGCGGATCAGAAGATACAGGCTGTCTGGATCATGATCACCTACAACCTGTTCTTTTCCATTGCCTATACCGTCTACAATATGTCCCACAGCCTGATGGTGCCCCTGTCCACCCGAAACACTACCCAGCGAGGCTCTGTGGCTGTATTCAACCAAGTGGCAGCCATTATGGTCACGGGTATCATTGCGGCGCTTCTGGTTCCCATGCTGCTTCTGCCCATGTTAGGTACCAGCAAGTCACTGTGGATCACTGCTATGAGCATCGTTTCCATCCTCTCCCTGCCTCTGGTGCTGCTAGAGTACTACTACACCAAGGAGAGGGTCACAGAGGAGTTGGGGGAACAGGAAGAAAAAAAGGTGCCCTATTCCAAAACCATCAAGGCGGTCTTCACCGATCCCCTTACTGTACTGATTCTGATATATTTTTTCCTCTCTACCTTTGCTAGCACAATCAAGGTCAATTCCACTATCTATTACTGCAACTATGTGCTTGGAACCTACGCCGACGGCATTACTCAAACATTGCTGAACGTCATCGGCGGCATTCCCATGGGCATCGGCATCTTTGCCGTGTGGCCCTTGGCAAAAAAGATCGGCAAGCGAAACATCGTCGTGTTGGGCTGCCTCATCACTTCCCTCGGCAGTGCTATCTGCTGCATGTTCCCCACAAATATGCCCGGTATGCTGGCTGGTCAGTTCGTCAAAAACATCGGCAGTCTTCCCGCTGCCTATGTGTTCATGGCGCTGTTTGCGGATGTGTTAGATCATCTGGAGTGGAAAAATGGCTTCCGCTGTGACGGCATGGCTATGTCTGTTTACAGCACCATTGGTGTTGTGCTGGGTGGTGTCAGTCTTGGGCTCCTGAACCTGGTCATCTCCTCTACCGGCTACATCAAACCCTACACCGCCACTGCCGATACATTAAGCGCCGTGGTGGCACAGATCACAAACGCCGGACAGACCATGCAGCTATCCGTAGATGCACTGAAGCCCACACTGGACGGTATCTATACTATCGCCGTCAATCAGAATGCTGCCACCACCGGTGCGCTGATTTTCATGTTTGTGGGGTTGGATGTGATCGCGGGTATCCTCTGCGCCGTGCTCCTGATGCTGATCAATGTGGAAAAAACCATTGGCCTCAAGCAGAAAGTGATTCGGGAAAGAATGGGTAAGACCGAAGAAGCACCCGATGAGGACGCAGTAAAAGCCGCAGAAAAGCTCCAGAAGAAGCTCTCTGCCATGTCCCCGGAAAAGAGAGCCGCATTTGAAACAAAACAGAAGGCAAAAGAAGCGAAACTGCTTGCCTTCTGGGAGAAGGAATCCAAAGCCAACGAAGTTTATTACGCCAAGATGCAGGCATCCCTGCGAGAGTAAATTCCATCTGCGGGCAGGTACACCTGTCCGCAGATTCTGTAACAGAAGGGAAACATCCAGGAAGCTTGTAACCGCCGCCCTCAAGGATGGAAGTCTGAAGCGTGAACAGTTGGAAGTCAATGCAAGCCGTATGCTCAGGATGATTGACAAGCTGATATAATAGGGAGTGTTGTTATGGCGAAACCACGTGGAAACCCCTATCTTCCCCAATGGGAATATGTGCCGGATGGCGAACCTCATGTATTTGAGGGACGGCTGTATCTTTTCGGCAGCCATGACCGTTTTAACGGTAGATTTTACTGTGAGAAGGACTATGTCGTTTGGTCCGCCCCAGAGGACGATCTGACCCAATGGCGATGCGAAGGTATTTCCTACCGCAAAAATCAGGACCCCCAGTGCAAAGGCGTTATGGGACAAATGTGGGCGCCGGATGTGTGCCGTGACCCGGACGGAAAATATTCCGGCCGCGGAAATGCGGAGCTGCTGGAGATCGGATTTCAACACATCAGAGCAGGAGAGTAAAAATGCCCGGAATTATTGCTAAGATTATCATGGGGAGCATGATGAAAGGAAAGCCGAAAAATACCTGCTATGTTCCACGGGACTATGCCGCCGTCCGGGAACAGAGCAGAAAAAATAGTACCAAGCTTCCTCTTCCCAGAAATACTATTCGGGAAAAGACCTCATATGGCTATTGGTATTCTCAACCCGGTGCCAGCCGGGAAAAAGTTCTGTTTTACATTCATGGCGGCGGATTTAACAGCGGCGGTGCAGAATACTCCTTTAACATGGCGAAAAATTTCTGTAAAACATCCGAATACTCCGTTTTCAATGTGGAATACCGTCTTGCTCCCGAGTACCCCTTTCCGGCAGGGCTGGATGACTGTATTGCAGCATATAAATGGCTGCTTTCCCAAGGAGTTCGGGGAAAGGACATGGTTTTTGCCGGAGACTCTGCCGGCGGTAATTTGGTGTTTGCTCTGGCGCTGTATCTTCGGGATCACGGCATGGAGCTGCCCTCCGGCCTATGCGGCATCTCTCCTGTGGGGACCCTGGACGACAGTTTGCCCTCCCGGAAAGAGAGGATCGACCGGGATTGCATCATCGGTGCGGATTTCACCGAGGAAATGCAGATCACCTATGTCCACGATCACGATGTGAAGGGCCCCTATCTTTCTCCCATCTACGGTGACTTCACCGGCTTGCCTCCTATCTGGATGTGCGTCGGCACGGAAGAGGTATTCTATGATGACGCCTTTGCGATCCGCAGCGCCGCCCAAAGCCAGGGGATCCAGGTGGAACTTCTGATTGGCGAAGGATTGTGTCATGTGTACCCCATGTTCCCGGACAGCCAAAGCACCAAAGCGATCAAGAGTATGAGAAGTTTTGTACAAGGACGTCTGTTAGCTGCAGACCAATCACTCTGAAAGGCGGGTATCCATGCAAAAAATCTACTTTTGCGATAATTGGAAGCTGAACGGCAAACCAGTTACGATCCCTCACGATGCCATGCTGTCCTCACCCCGGCGGGCAGATTCTCCCGCAAAATCCGCCTCTGCCTATTTTACCGGCGGTACCTACCGCTATACCAAAAAATTTACTGTCCCTTCCCAGTGGGCGGAAAAAACGGTTTCTCTCTATTTTGAGGGCATCTACCGCAACAGTCAGGTGTATCTGAACGGCACGGCGGTGGGGGGCTGCAAATATGGTTACACCGACTTCACCATCTGTCTGGACGGACAGATGAAATACGGCGAAGAAAACGAGCTTGTGGTCGTTGCAGACAATTCCCAAATGCCCAATACCCGGTGGTATTCCGGCTCCGGTATGTACCGCCCGGTTTCTCTGCTATTGGGCGCAAAATCCCATATTCACTGGCAGGGGGTGCAGATCACCACCCTCTCCATCAAGCCTGCAGAAATTCTGGTGGAAACAGCCCATACAGGCGGTGAGATACAGCTGGAAATTCTGGAGGGAGAAACTGTGGTCGCCCGTGGAACCGGAGACTTCTGCAAAATCACAATCCCAAATGCCAAGCTGTGGAGCGAAGAAAGCCCTGATCTCTATACCTGCCGGGTGACTCTGCTGGAAAATGGTGCGGAAGTGGAAACCATAAATGAGTCCTTCGGCATCCGAAATATCTTTTGGTCCAACAAAGGACTCTTCATCAACGGGAAAGAGGTCTTGCTGCGGGGCGGCTGTGTCCACCACGACAACGGTGTGCTGGGAGCCGCCACCTTTGCCAAGTCTGAATGGCGTAGGGTGAAAAAGATGAAGGAGGCAGGTTTCAACGCCATCCGCTCCTCACACAATCCTTGCTCCAAAGAAATGCTGCAAGCGGCAGATTTCTACGGTATGTACATCATGGATGAACTGTGGGATATGTGGTACAAACCCAAAAACCTCCACGATTATGCCATCGACTTCCCGGAGCACTATCCCCGGGACATCGAAGCCATGGTCCGCAAGGACTACAACCATCCCTCTGTCATTATGTACTCCATCGGCAACGAAGTAACAGAGCCTGCCAAACCCAAGGGCGTGGAGCAGGCCCGGGAGATCGTGACCCGGCTGAAAGCTCTGGACACCACCCGCCCGGTAACCGCAGGTCTAAACCTTGCCATTCTGCAGGGCGAAGCCATGAACATGATGGGTACTCCTTCGGAAAACAAAGCGGGAGAATGCAATCAGGAAAAGACTGTGAATAATGCATCTCAGCAATTCAACAATCTAATGAATGGATTTATGGGCAAAGGCATGAATTATGCGGGGAGACTTCCCATCATTGACCACACTGCTTCTCCTGTTCTGGCTGAACTGGATATTTGCGGCTATAACTATTGCTCCGGCCGGTACAAGCTGGAGAGGAAAGCCCACCCCGAACGAATCCTCGTAGGCAGTGAAACCTTTCCTGGAGATATCGCAAAAAACTGGAAACTGGTAAAGGAGCTTCCCTACCTGATCGGCGACTTCATGTGGACAGGCTGGGACTATCTGGGAGAAGCCGGAATCGGTGCATGGAGCTATGAGAAAGAAGTATCAAAAGGCTCCGAAAAACCATATCCCTGGCTGCTGGGCGGTTCTGGTGCCATTGACATCTTAGGCAATCCCAATGGAGAAATGCTGTTGGCTGCCGCCGTCTGGAAGAAACTCAAAGCGCCTGCCATTGCAGTTCGTCCGGTAAATCATGCCGGAGAGGTTCCCCAAAAGACCATGTGGCGAAGCACCGATTCCATCCCCAGTTGGAGCTGGCAGGGATGCCGTGGAAAATGGGCTCAGGTCGAGGTGTATTTCCATGCGCCTTTGATTGAGCTGAGACTGAATGGAAAGATGATTGCAAGACACTGGACAAAGGGCTGCTGTGCAAAGTTCATCCTTCCCTACCAGCCCGGGAAGCTCACAGCAATTGCCCTTGATGTAAATAAAAAAGAACTGTGCCGCAGCGAACTGCGTTCAGCACACGATGTTCACCTGACCTTAAAACCGGAAGAGGAAAGCGTTGCCATCGGGGATATCGTTTATGTGAATGCAGAGATTTCCGATGATGCCGGAATCGTGGAATCCAATGCGGATCGCACCGTGACCATCAGCGTGGTGGGAGGAAAGCTTTTAGGTTTCGGCAGTGCGTGCCCCAGTACCAAAGAATCCTACCTTACCGGAATCTTCACCACCTATCAAGGCCGTGCCCAGGCAGTGATCCTGGCCGAAGATCCCGGTGAGATAACCGTAACCGCCACCGACGGAAAAGAAATCGCTTCCACAGTTATCCATTCCATTTAACGAAAGCACGATCCCAAGTCTCATGACCCGGGATCGTGCTTTTGATATGGATGAGATGGAAACGGTTTATTTGATAAATTCTTTGATATCCCAAGACTCTACGCAATGGATTACCGGGGTATCTTCCTCAAAGGTAAGCGGCAGCCATACATAAGTAGATAGGGAAGTGTCCACATTATCGGCATTCAGGGGATATCTGGGTAGATTCAGAATATTCCACAGGTGTCCCCATATCTGCCGTGACATTGCCGCAGTGATTCCGTCACGAATCTGCGCACTTTGTTTCTTTGTCAGAAGGCGATTGCCGAGCCAGCGATCTGCCAGGGTGATAAACAGCCCCGGATACTGCGGGTGTTCGACGATACAGGAAACTTGACTGTTGAAGGAAGCCCCACTGGGGTCATTCCGATGGGGATTGATAAGAAGTTTGTAGGGACCAAGAGGGGTATCGCTAACGGCAATCTCGCTTTCGTTCGGAACATAAGAAGTCATTCCGCTAGTCAGCAGATAGTGCTTGCCTGCCCGTATGAAATGCGTGATTCCCTCTCTTGTCATGGGCGGCTTTAAACCTGTAAACATATCCACACAGGAATCCGTTACACCCAGATAGTCCTCCGTCAGCTGTGCGGCAATCACACCTCGTTTGTCATGAGCAAAATAAATGTAGCCATTTCCATTTGCATCCCGATATAAGTCAAAATCCCCTATTGCCATGCCATAGGGGTGCATATGATCTCTGACAAGTGTATAGGATCCGCAGATGCTGTCGGCGGTGAGAATGGTAAAATATCCGTTTTTTCCCCCAATTTTCAGCCAACACACATATTTTTTCGTTTTTGCACAGTACAGAATGTGTGGACGGTCTACATGCTTGGTTGGATGCAGACTGGAACCCGTATTCTCGGTGTCGGGAGGGATAATCAGGCCTTCGTATTTCCAGTTTTCCAAATCAGAAGAAGAATAGCAGTTAATTCCCCATGTCCAAATTCCACTCTTTCCATCTGTTCTTTCTTTGTTCTCTCCGTACCAATACCAAATTCCATTTTCGTACAGCAGACCACCGCCATGGGCATGAATGACATTGCCTGATGTGTCAAATTGGGGTTTCCCCGAACAAAAATGCATATTGCTTTCCTCCTCCATTTTTTGATTCTGTTATACGTATTATAAAATATATTCCCTTTTGGGTATATCAAAAAAACAAACTCTATGGCAATATTCAAAAAACTTTCCTATCTGCGCATCATTTACTTTCCTTCGAACGGAGAAAAGATAATCAAACCATTTCACATTTTTCGCTTTTTTAACATAGAGTACAGATATTTAATATACACAAATGGGTTTCCGAGCTATACTGAATATAGATAGCAGAGAAAAATCTAAAAAAGCACCTGCATAGTGTATCTCTGCAATGTACGAAAAAAGAAAAACCACAGAAAGAGGAACGTTATTATGGGAAAAAATTCAGTCGGTAAAATGCGGGAACGAGACTTCTGGTCATACGGTGCGGGTGTGCTGGGTGTTGCCGCCATTGGTCAGTTAATCTCGCAGCTTTCCTTCTTCTATACCGATAAGGTCGGTATGGCGGCATCCGTCGCAGGCACCGCACTCATGGTCACCAAGATCGCTGATGCCGTTACAGACCTGATCATGGGTCAGATCGTGGACAACACCCATTCCAAATGGGGCAAGGCACGTCCCTGGATGCTCTGGATGGCACTTCCTGCACTGCTTGCCGTTCTGGGACTGCTCTGTGTCCCCCAAAGTCTGAGCGACACCGGAAAGTTCATCTATGCCGTTGCAACCAATGTTTTTGCAACAGCCATCGTCTGTACTGCAATCAGCGTCCCCTATGCCTGCTTGCTGGCATACCGCACCACAGACCAGAATGAACGGACTTCCATGAATGTTCACAGAACCATCTGCAATTTCACCACGGGCCTGTTCTTCAGCGTGGGCTTCATTCCCCTGACTAATCTTCTGGGCGGCACCCAGGCAGCCTGGATCAAGGTCGGCACGGTGGTTGCTGTCGTAGCAGTAGCCGGTATGCTGATCTGCTTTAAGTTCACTCCCGAACCCTCTTCCGACAAATCCAAAGGTGGAAAGGTGGACAATACTCCCTCAGTCCCCTTCAAGACCGGTTTACGTCGTCTTTTCACCAACAAGTACTGGATCATCATGGCCTGTGCGCAGCTGATTGCAAACATTATTTATGCCTTCTCCTCCGGTACCACTGTCTACTACGCAAAGTGGATCTTCGGCAACGAGAACATTATGGCTGTAATGGGCATCATCGGATTTATTCCCAACATGCTTGGTTTCTTCGTCATTTCTCCGCTGGTGCGTAAGTTTGGCCCCATCAAGGTCGTTCGTGCTGGTTTTGCCATCGGTGTTGTGGGTGCTGTCATCCGCATCCTGTTCCCCTACAGCTTCGTCGCCGTCTGTGCTGGCGGTGCACTGATCTCTCTGTCTACTATGCCCTTTATGATGGTGGGCATGGTGCTGACCGCAGGAATTGCAGACTTCGAGGAGTGGAAGAACGGTTCCCCCATGGTGGGTATGGTCAACAGTGCCAGCTCCTTCGGCGGTAAGGTCGGCAGTGGAATCGGCGCCGGTCTCATCGGCTGGGTCCTGGGGATGTTCGGCTATGTCAGCCAGGCGGCAGAACAGACAGCATCTGCCATTCAGGGCGTTCTGGTCATTTCCAACTGGATTCCCGGCGTTATGGTAGCCATTATGCTGCTTCTGATGTTCCTGTTTGATCTGGATAAGAAGTACCCTCATTTCCGTGAAGAACTCCGCGAAAGACGTGCTAAGGAGACAAAATAAAATGAAAAAACAGGCGATTCTCATTATGGTGGACACCCAGAGCGCCCGCATGCTGCAGCTTTACAATGAGGCCGGTGTCCCTTGCCCCAATATTTCCCGCATTGCCCAAGGCGGTGCGCTGTTCCAAAACGGCTATACTGTCAGCCCCGTGTGCGGTCCTGCCCGTTCCGCCCTTTTCACCGGTCAGTATCCCAGCACCAACGGTGTCTGGGCAAATGGTCAACCCCTTGGCCAGGATATTCAGAATGCCGCTCAGCGTCTGGCGCCAGCGGGCGTTCCCTGTGCTTACATCGGCAAGTGGCATCTGGATGGCGGTGACTATTTCGGCAAAGGCACCTGCGCTCCCGGCTATGACCCAGAGTACTGGTACGATATGCGCAATTTCGTCGATGAGCTTCCTGATGATGACGCCCGAAAGTCCAGCCGGAAAAATATGGGTTCCATTATGTTCGGGGAAATCAAGAAAGAAGATACCTACGCCCACAGGGTTGCAGAACGTGCCCTCAAGTACATCCGGGAGCATAAAGACGATGACTTCTTCTTGACGGTTTCCTTCGATGAACCCCACGACCCCAGTCAGTGCCCCAGGGATTTTATCTCAGAGCTGAAAAAGACCGGTTTCAAGATCAAGGATTATCCCAACACCAACGCATCTCTGAAGGATAAGCCGGACATTCAGAAAATGTGGGTCGATTCTTTCAAAATTCCCTGGCCGTTCCTGAAGATGGGTTTTGAGAAGGGCTTCTTCCCCTGCAACTACTTTGTGGACTATGAGATTGGGCGTATTCTGGATGCAATTGACACTCTGGAAGATCCCATGATCATCTACACCGCAGACCACGGCGATATGCAGAACGCCCATGGACTGATGGCAAAGGGTCCTGCCATGTATGAAGAGATCACCCATGTGCCCTACATCATCAAGGGCGGTCCTTTCCGGGATCGAACCATCACAACCCCCGTCAGCCACATCGACATTCTGCCCACAGTGATGGAATTCTTTGGCCTGAAAAAGCCCAGAATGCTGGAAGGTCACAGTCTGTACGGAATCGGCGACAACGAGAAGAGGGAAATCTACCTGCAGTTTGGACGCTTCGAAACTGAAGTGGATGGCTACCTTGGATTCATGCCGATCCGCTCGGTGTTCGACGGCAGGTACAAGCTGAACATCAACCTCTTCTCCACCGATGAGCTGTACGATCTGGAAAGTGATCCCTATGAAACCAAAAACCTGATCGGTGATAAGAAGCTGGCAGCAATCCGTGATGAACTGCATGACAAAATCATTGCCCAGCAAAACGAGATCGTGGATCCTTTCCGGGGCTATCCCTGGGAATGCCGCCCCTGGCGGAAGGGCAAGAAGCCTTCCTTCGCAAACGCAGGCTGCACCCGTCAGCGATGTGAAGATGGCACGGTGCGCTATGACTACGCCACCGGATGCCCTGTGGAAAGTGAAGTTCGAGTCAAGGGTATGAAATAAAAAGTTAACCAAGGGGACTGTTAAAAAAGTCCGTGTCATTCCGAGCCAGCGCGCATGCTGGCTCGGGAATCCCCCGGTTAGAAGGGAAACATCTCAATTTCCTCTCTAAAATCTTCAGGGATTGCCACACCAGTCTGAGGACTGGTTCGCAATGACAGGCTTTCTTAACAGCCCCTGTTTTCCAACAGGAGGTATCGCAAATGAACACTAGAATTGCAGATGTATTAAACGGAACTTATAGCAACTACATTATGCCTTTCTTCTGGCAGCATGGCGCAGATGCCGACACACTGCGGGAATACATGGGCAAGATCCACGATTGCGGCATCGGCGCGGTGTGCCTGGAAGCCAGACCCCACCCAGATTTTGTCGGTCCTAAATGGTGGGAAGATGTGGATGTAGTCATGGGGGAAGCCAAAAAGCTAGGCATGCGGGTTTGGATCCTGGATGATTCCCATTTTCCAAGTGGTTTTGCCTGCGGTGCTGTGCAGAATGCACCGGATGACCTAAAACGCTGGTATCTTCAGGAGAAGAGGATGGAAGTGGAAGGTCCGCTTGCCGGGCACCGCATGGAAGTAACCTCCAACCTGGGCTACCGGGTTTTCCGCGGCAGAGTCAGCCCATATCGCCGGGAGGAGCTGCTTGCTGTGATTCTGGGCCGTCGGGAAGAGATGAACGGGAAGGTCTTTTATACGGATCTCCAGGATGTCACCCAATTTGTCAATAACGGTTGGCTGGAAATGGATATACCCGACGGAAACTACATGGTGTTCACCTATACAAAGATGCTGAATGTAGTCCCCAAGGCAGCCGACCACGTATCCTTCCTGAGCAAGGAATCTGTGAAAATTCTCATCGACACAGTATACGAACCTCACTATGCCCATTATAAAGCGGACTTTGGCGGCACCTTTGCGGGTTTTTTCTCCGATGAGCCTGGATTCTATAATCTCCTGGGCAATCCCTTCCTACCAGCTCCCATCGGTACGGATATGCCTCTGCCCTGGACGGACGAGGTCGGTGAGGAACTGTTCTCTCGAATCGGTGGAATGGAAAAGCTACCTGGCCTTTATCATGAAATCGGCGGCGAAGAAGGCAATATCCGCTTTAGCTACATGGACATTGTGACCCGGTGCTATGAAGAAAACTTCTCCCGGCAAATTGGAGACTGGTGTGAAGCACGTGGTGTGGAATACATCGGCCATGTGTTGGAGGATGTGGGCATCCACTCCAAGCTGGGACCTGGAACCGGTCATTATTTCCGTGCCATGGCAGGATTGCATATGGCGGGCATTGATGTGGTGCTGAATCAGTTTCTCCCCAATCAGGACTACGGTCATCACGGATTCTACCATTACGGAATCCAGCCGCTGGCGGTTTCGGCAGCCCATCAGAACAGCAGAATGAAGGGACGTTCCATGTGCGAGATTTTCGGTGCCTATGGATGGTCGGAAGGTCTTTCCATGATGAAGTGGATGGCAGATCAGATGATGGTGGGCGGCATCAACAATTTTGTGCCCCACGCATTCACAGAAAGGGCTTTCCCTGACCCGGATTGTCCGCCCCATTTCTATGCCCACGGCATGAATCCCCAGTACCGCTATATGTCCGCACTTTTCCCCTACATGAATCGCATCTGCCATCTGCTCAGCGGAGGCAGAAGTCTTGCAGATGTAGCTGTACTTTTCCCGGCAGAAGGAGAATGGGGCGGCAAATACCGTGATTATGGCTATATCGGAAAGCTCTGCGTTACCCATCAAGCGCCTTACGAACTGCTCCCTTGCGATCTGCTTTCCACGGTAACGGTGAAAAACGGCATGATCTGTGCAGGTTCCGCCCGATATAGGGTATTGCTAGTGGACAGCATTGAAAAGCTTCCCGCTCAGGTGATCACCGATCTGAAAGCCCTGAAAACAAAGGGTGCGGATATTCGATTCGTAAACACCATTCCCAGTGACTACGAAGGCAACGCTGCTGTCGGAATTCCCGTGATCACCGACAGCGAATTAGAGGCGGTGGTCACAGCAGGTACCATTTGCAGTCCCTCCGAATTCCAGAAATGGCTCCGGGTATACCCTTACTGTCAGGAGGATGCAATGGTGTATTTCCTTGTCAACGCTTCTGCAAATCATCCCCTGCATACGCAGCTTACCGTGCCCGATGCTCCCGTGTATGTATGGTATCACCCGGAAGACAACACGCTGGAAGATGCAGAATTCACCAGGGATGGAAAGCTCGTGCTGAATCTGGAGAAGGCGGAATCTGTGATTCTTCTGGGCGTGAACGAGAAGCTTGTGGGGAACTATCGCCGTAATTTTGCCGGTGCATATCAGCCACTATCTGTCCCTTTCCGTGTCTCTATCGCTGATTATCGGAATATGGACGCCTTTGAGGAACTGGCCGTTGTGGATAATCTGACCGATATTCACAAGCTGAAGGAAGGCTTCTCCGGTATAATCCGCTATGATGCCGTCCTTCCCGGCAAGGTGCAGATACTGGATCTGGGCACTGCCTACGAAGCAGCGGAGGTCTTTATAAATGGAAAGAGTGCAGGCGTTCGGATTGGTTATCCCTACCGCTATGATATTTCCGCGCTGTGTAACGATGGAGAAAACAGTCTACGAGTTGAGGTTGCGACCACCTTGGGTGATGCTATGAAAGACGAAAATTCCCTGCAGCGTCCTTTTGCCCCGGAAGGTGTCCTCGGTCCTATGACAATTCTCAGATAGCATAACAAAACAGGTTCTTTCACACCGTTGAAAGAACCTGTTTTCT
>JBJDYH010000074.1:0-3939 GCA_051867135.1 Faecousia sp.
ATTCCTGATCCGTGAACACGCCGGGAGCCATATACTGATACTGGATGCCCTCATAGGCCAGCACCGCCGGGGTCAGGCGGCTCAGCAAATCCATATCCTGCAGCCGCCGGACGTTCAGTTCCGCAATCTGGTCGTTGCACTGCCATAGCTTTTTCAGTTCGTCACAGGACATGCTTTGCAGCTTCCGACATAGCTCCTGCGTACTTGGGAGGAACACCGGCAGATCACACCATGGAAGACTGTCCGTGTCCACGTTCATTTTCTTTGCCGGGGAAATGATGATTCTCATATCTAAGCAATTCTCCTTGTAAAACGACCATTTTGAAGTATCATAGCAAATTATTTGAATCCTTGCAAGCAGCTTGCGATAATTCCTCTTTTGCGATAGAATAAACGCAGGCAACAGAGGAAAGAAGGAAAGAAAGAAACGTGAAAGAAGTAAATTTAACAGACGGGTCCATTTTTCAAAAACTGATCCGGTTTTCCCTGCCGATGATCGCAGGAAATCTTCTGCAGCAGGTCTACAATCTGGTGGATACCCTGATCGTCGGCAAGTGTATCGGAGCCGATGCGCTGGCATCCGTCGGCTCCGCCTACACGCTGATGATCTTCATCACCTCCATCATCATCGGTCTTTGCATGGGCAGCGGCGCTTATTTCTCTGCGGATTACGGTGCAGGAGAA
The DNA here is from genome assembly GCA_051867135.1 of Faecousia sp. Taxonomy (GTDB): domain Bacteria; phylum Bacillota; class Clostridia; order Oscillospirales; family Oscillospiraceae; genus Faecousia. The sequence goes on from JBJDYH010000074.1 coordinate 685, forward strand.
GAAAGCAGGCTCCGGGAGGATGTCCGCCTGTCGTTTGGGTTCATTCTTGCCGTGTCCGGGGTGATCTATCTCATCATCTATCCCGGAATGCAGGGCATTTTGAAGCTGCTGCAAACGCCGCCGGAACTGATGAAATTGACCCAGGAGTATGTGTCCGTGGTGTTTGTGGGCATTGTCTTCGTATTCCTCTACAATTTCTTTTCCTATCTGCTCCGGGCCATGGGCAACTCCGTCGTGCCGCTTACGTTTCTGGCGGTTTCCGCCGGGATGAACATAGTCCTCGACATCTGGTTTGTTGTGGGTCTCCATATGGGCGTCGGCGGCGCAGCATGGGCCACGGTGATTGCGCAGGCCGCTGCGGGCATTGGAATTGCTGTGTATTCCATTGTGAAAATCCCGGTTTTGCATGGAATCAAGCCCGGCACAGGATGGAATTGGCTCAGGCTCCGGGAAATCATCGTCAATGATGTGGCAACGGGCATCCAGCAATCCGTCATGAACTTTGGCATTCTGATGATCCAGGGCCTGGTCAACAGCTTTGGCCCCACCATTATGGCAGCATTCGCCGCCGCTGTGAAAATCGACACCATCGCCTATATGCCGGCACAGGAATTCGGCAACGCCTATTCCCTGTTCGTCTCCCAGAATTACGGTGCAAAGAAACCAGAGCGCATTCGGAAAGGGACCCACATTTCCTTTCTGGCATCCGCAGCCTTTTGTCTGATCATTTCCGCTTTCATTTTTACCTTTGCAGAAAATCTGATGGGGATTTTCATGGATGCCAGCGAGACTGCCATCCTGGCCGAAGGAGCCAGATACCTTCGGATTGAGGGCGCCATGTATGTGGGCATCGGCGTTCTGTTCCTTTGGTATGGTTATTTCCGGGGAATCGGCAAGCCTCATATTTCCCTGATTCTCACGATCATTTCTCTGGGAACCCGGGTGGCGCTATCCTATGCGCTGGCTCCCCATACCCCCCTTGGCGTGACGGCAATCTGGTATTCCATTCCCATCGGCTGGTTCCTTGCGGACGCAGCTGGGATGCTGTTTTTCCGCAGGTTTTGCTCAACAAAATGCTGCTGATGCAGGAAAAAAGAGCCTGCCTCCCCATTTTCGTGAGAAGCAGGCTCTGTTTTTTCATCTGACTCGCATATGCATAACAGGAAACGGTAAAAAATGTTCCTGGAACATTTCCTGTTACTCAGTGTATGTCGGCTTCCAGAGTTGCGCTGGCCAGTCTGCCAACTACTTCCACAGACTGGATATTGTCAATGTTTATGGCACTGCCCAGCATATAGAGGCTATCATCGTTTTCAATTACTCTCTTGAAGAGCGTATTGTCAGTCAGATCATCCCGTACTACAAAGTCATTACCATCCGTCATGTGGAATACAACCTTCTGGACACTGCTGCCGGATTCCGCATAATGAGATGTTCTGATTCTGACACACAGGGAATTCACATAGACATCGCCCTGGCCGAAGGTTTTGAAGGGCAAACTGCCGCTGTCAGGCAGGGATACACATACCATTTCATCCGCGTGAGCCTGCTCATAGGCTCTGCGAGCCAGGAAATGATAAGCCACAGTAGGAAGTTCATCCATTCGGCCAGCAAAGGTTTCATCCACCAGAGCATCACCCCAAAGGGAACGAAGTTTCTGCACTGCCTCATCAGGTGTCAAGTCTTTTTTCAACTGATCTTCCAGAGCTTGCAGTTCAATTGACTCCTTGCTCATAAGCGCATCCGCATGGGCACTATCATACTCTGCGGCAGCCAGGTAGTAGTAGTCGTCGTAGTCCCCTGTATACCCTCCGGGATATCCCAGTTCCCTCATTTTTTCTGCAGCTTCCTGGGCAGTTAGTTCACTTTTCAGCCTCTGACGGATGGAAGCTATTCCCTCTGTGCGGTTTCGTTCATATTCATCCAATCTGGCTTGTTCTTCAAAATCCGGAAAGGATACCAGCAAATTGGTTCCTCTGAACATATCTGCCCGAAAATAATATGTAAATGCCAGCTGGGTATCGGTTGTTTTTTCCGGTATCAGATAAGCGCGGCCATACTGATTGAAGTTCAAGTAATTACCGGATAAACCGCCGATTTCTCCGTTATAACCAACAAGCAGTTCTTCCTCTGATATGGGCTTCTCATGCTCCAAAAGCAAGGTGATGAAACCGCTTTGCGTTGTGCTGTCATAGATGTAGGCATCTACCGTCAGTTTATACCCATCTGTGGTGATGCTCTTTCCCACAGGAGAGACCCACTTTTCCAGCTCTTGGACAACGATTTCTTCCACAGGGGATTTTTCGTACCCAGGGACTGTCCATGCGCTTCCGGAATCATTCCATGGGTCGGAGGCTTCCGTGGGAGGCGCACTATCAAATCCAGTTTTTTCACCGTAAAGTGTTGAAATCATCTCTGCAGGGCTGCCAAAGATAATCATTACATACGCAACCGAACAGCCTACCAGCAGGAGCATCAGCGCAATCACAGCGGCAATCAGGACAGCCCGCTTCATTTTCATTTTTCGGTTTTTGCGGACAAAGGGCTTACTTTGCAGCTCTTCTGCCCCGGTCAGATGCTCCGAGCTGATGCCACCCAGAGCCGTAAACAATTCCAAATTCGTCATCTGAGTTCCTCCTGAGCCAGCTGCCTGCTGAGTTTCCCCCGCGTCCTGTGAAGCATGGATTTGATTTTGCCAACGGAGAAGCCTGTCTTACCCGCAATCTCTTCCAGCGAGTTCACATACCAATACCGGCACAAAAAGACGGTACGTTCGTCATCAGGGAGTTTGTCCAGGAAACGGTTCAGGCAGGCAATCACTTCTTTGCGCATGATGGAATCTTCCACACTTTGCTGGCCGGAGACACATTCGCCAAGTTCCTCCAGCGCAATATCCACTTCGCCGTTTCCGCGTTTCTTCGCACTTATTTTTCTCCATCGGTCAATGGATATGTTCCGGGTCAATTTGCCTAAGAATGTAGAGAGTTTTACAGGTTTGCGGGGAGGAATGATGTTCCATGCGGATAAATAGGCATCACTGACACTTTCCTCGGAATCCTCCCGGTTTGCAAGGATGCTATACGCGATTTTATAGCAGTAACCACCATACTTGTTATCCGTTTCTTTGATTGCCATTTCGGATCGTGCAAAGTACAAATCCACAATCTGGCTGTCCTCCATAACAGGTCCCTTCCTTTCTGTGTGCGTGTTTCACCTATATACACGAAGATTCAATGGAAAGGTTTCGCTCACACC
>JBJDYH010000075.1:0-3939 GCA_051867135.1 Faecousia sp.
GAGACTTTCCTCAAAGCCATTGTCCGGGACTATCTGGCAGTGGATGATCCTGCCGTAAATCCGGAACCGGATTTTGTCCAAAAGGTAGAATCTGGTGTCGCGTGAGAGATTCCGGCTAGCTATTCCAAAAACTATGTGCTATGGTGTGTGCTGTGAAAACACACACCATAGGCAGCTTCACGACGAACGGTGCGGTAAGGCTGAGGGTAAGGTGTACCGCTGGACATACCAAAGCGTGAAAAATGTTCTTGTGGAGGAAAGCTACACCGGCCTGCTGGTGAATCACCTGACGGAAACTCATGGCAGAACAGTCACCCCGGTGCCAGAGGACGAGCAGTACCGCCATGAGGACTTCTATCCGGTGATCGTTGACCGGGAGGAATGGGAGCAGGTGCAGGCGCTTCTGAAAGCCAATGCCCAACCCTACCGTGGCAACACTGCATCCCACCGCTATGCAGGTCTCCCCGCCTGCGGCGACTGCGGCAGCACCTTTGTGCCGAGGATACGGTGCTGGAACGGCAGCCGCCGGGTGGAGTACCTGTGCAAAAGCTATATGCACCACGGAAAAGCATTCTGCCCCTCCCACCGCATCCGGGAATCCGAACTGGATGCCAGGGTGCAGCAATATGCTGAGGAATTGCGGAGCCAGTGGACAGCAGAACAGGCAGACCTGCGGCGGCTACAACGCCTATGGGAAATGAAACGCCCGGCGATCGCTGTCCACATTGCAGCTCTGCATGAAGAAGTCCAGCGGCTGGAGAAGGAGATCGATAACCTCCTGTTGGAAAAGATACAAAGGGAAGGCTGAATTCTTGTCAATAACAGCCAGCGAATGGTATTGGCCACCCTAGTGCACCAAAACCCAGAGTAACCACCGAAGGTGTTGTCAAGGCCCAGACGCACAGAGAACGGGAAAACAGTTCTTACATCATTTCTGAAATTGCGCATACCGGCGTGAATGTCCCTTTCAAAACCGTAGAGAATAGTGTATTATCATTGTAATGGCACCCCAGCTTTTTATTTTTGGAAGTATAGGCAGGGTTCACATTATTCAGCTAAATTGATTAAACTGGAGATGATATGGATGAATATAAGATGTGTCAAATACATTTTGAAGTTCTGGCATTTTGCAATTATTATGCATAAAGATAGATAAACTAATTATTTGCAAAAAATACGCAAATACAGTAAATAATAATTGACTTTTTCGGATTTGTTGTGTATACTTTACATATGAAAGGAAGGGTGTATAGTATGGCAAACATCATTATAAAGTCGCTTCGAGTGAAGAACTTTGGACCATTTGCGGATGAGGTGAAGTTTGCTACTGTTATCGATTCTTCAAAAAGAGAATTTTTAGAGAATACTTTTGTTGAAGGGGATAACTCATACAACCGCATCTCCTATATTTTTGGTGCAAATGGATCTGGAAAATCGAATTTTTGCAAGGCAATTATTCAAATCCAAAATTTCATTAATCTCTCCCCGCTGTTTGCTTCCAATAACCAGCAGTTGTTAGAACTCCAACCAATCAAAGTAAGTACCAATGAGATTGATAAGCATTTCTTATTCGATATAAATGCGAAAAAAACGCCGTCAGAATATGGAATTGAGATTGTGATGGATGGAATAGTTTATGATTACTCGTTTGGGGTGCTGAACGGTGTTATCGTATTCGAGCAGCTGTCTAAAAAGAGACGAAGAAGGGAGATTATTCTCTCTAGAACATCTCCTAAATATGAAAGCATTACACTAAAGTCGGAATTGTCATCGTTTACACCCAATATTTCTGTTGTTAAGGATCGTGCACTTTGTTTATCGATGGCAGCATTTTTGAACAATCCGCTTGCGTCGAAACTAGTTGAGGCAATTAATGGTATTGCGGTTGTGAATATGGCTAACTTGAATGGTCTGCGCAATTTAACACAGGAGAATTTCACAGAGGACATAAAACAGCGTTGTTTGAGAATTTTACGTGTTGCAGAACCTACGATGGAAGATTTGTCGGTTGAATTTACACAAGAAAAAGTTGACAAACAAAAAGTTCCAATGGCAATTGAAGACTTAGAAGGGCGAGAAGTAATAATTACCAATGTGCGAGTAGATGTTCAATCAAAACATTCTGTCTATGACAATGATATATTAGTTGATCAGATCCTTTTGCCTTTCTTGAAGTACGAGTCATCGGGTACAATTAAAATGCTGAGTATTCTTCCTGTTTTGTTTGAAGCACTTGAGACAGGCAGCCCCATTGTAATTGATGAGCTGGAAAACGGCCTTCACCCCAATGTTGTGCAACGCATTATTGATTTGTTTGAATCTCCGGAGATGAATCCTAATAACGCACAGTTAATATGTACTACCCATAGCACCGTATTGGCAGAACATCAAGTGCGCAGAGATCAGGTTTGGGTTATCAGCAAAAATGAATTCGGCAAAAGCAAGATGGAGCGGATTAGTGATTATCCTGGAACTCGGACTACGGACAACATTGCAGAAAAGTATCTAAGACGTGCATTTGGTGCTATTCCTCGCTTTTCTTAATTGTAAAATAATAATTCCCTACTTCTTTGCAATATTGCTGCAGAAGTAGGGAATTGTGCTTTGCCGGAAAATACATTAAATAGCAAGAACAAAAAATCATATTAGCCAGAATATTAAAGCACATTTTTGCAAAAAAATTGCAAATACGAATTTTAACTATTGACAATTTTGGCATTCTTTGCTAAGATAGGGCTCAGAAGGAGATGAAAAAAGAGACACCAAGAAACTTCCCGGTGTCTCCCTGTGTTGACGAAAGCATTCTAGATACCTCGTCGTGTCGCAACAACATGGTACCATATTTGGGAAGAGAATGCAATCCCATTTTCGCCGACGGAAAGTAAAAAACAGGCATATCCTTCAAAAACTTTTTTCGAAGGAGCTGTTACTAATGGCAGTAAAAGTGAAAACTGGCGGAGTGGTACCTGTATCAGGGCAGTATACTCCTGCAGGCAAGAAGACAGAGGTCACGATGGTCGCAGGTAAGCGGGTTCCGCCTACACCTAAGGGCGCAACCACATTTACGCTGGTCGATAAGACCAAGCACAGTGGAGGTGGCCGATGAAATTCCAGGGTGCACTTGTAAAGGAGCAGGGCGTAACTTTTGGTATCGTCGTGGTTAAGCCCCATGTTTTGCATAGTCAGGACGAGATGGAGTCTATGAGAATGTTGGGAGTCCGTGCGTTTGGCGCTGTACCCATTATCCTCATGGCGCAGAATTCTCGAGGGATTCCTACTTACTCTGGTCGGAGAGACATCGTGAACTTCTTGGCAAGTGTCCCGATGCATGCGATCCCTTGGCGGGAATACACGCTGAGCTAAGGAGGCGGTACACATGACTTCGAAGGTTATTGAGTATGATCTGCGGTCTCCTGGTCGAAATTATGATGACTTGTACACAGTCATCAAAGGCTACGGGAAATGGGCACGTTTGACGGAGTCAACGTGGTTCATCAAAACGGATGCTACTTGCGCTCAGGTGCGGGATAAGTTGCTGTCTGTAATGGATGCAAATGACAGACTGTTTGTCGGTGAGCTGGACGGCTGTGCAGCATGGCACAACACCATTTGCAGCAGTGAATATCTCCGTAACAATCTGTGAGAGGGAACCGGGCATATCTTTGGATATGTCCCGGTGTTCTCATTATTTCTGTCTCCGAGAGCCTTTGGACTTGGATTCTGGACGCAGAGGGGTACCGTTGTAGAAGAAATCAAAGATGTAATAAACAATAATCCGCCCTCATCTTCCATAGGGAAGATGAGGACGGATTATACTGCTTTGGTACGAGTGTTCTTATAGGACTTTTGAAAAAACTTGTGATACCAACGGTTTTTTGAATTTAAGAGCATCAAATTTCCTTGTTTTTACTTCACAGAACACACCCGAAACAGCCTCGT
>JBJDYH010000076.1:0-3938 GCA_051867135.1 Faecousia sp.
TGTATCCAATGATTACTTGTAAGAGCAGAAGTAAACCATAAAACATTCCCGCACTGTCCATAAAATTGAAGGAATATCTCAGCGCATCCACAGCAAAAATGCTTGCAAAGGGGGACGCCGTAAAAAATACGCCTAAAAGAGTCGATTTGACCCGCATATGATTAATCATAAACCGACGAAACTACTCTGAGGCTAACAGTACCGTACCCAACAGAATGGAGCGATGCTTCCGATGCAAATTTCAACCCTGTAATACTTCTTGTGGCACCATAATTAAATTCCATCTTGCTCACACTCGGATATCTCGTAATACAATCATCAAACCCCAATGCCGGAAGATAACTTCCAAATACTACCATCTTATCCTCGACTTCTTTCGTCGACTCATATTCCCACGAACCGTGTGTGCCTACAAGTTCATTATCTGTGCCAAGGTTATCAATCCATGTCAAATAAAGCTTGGTGATAATGCGATCTTCTGTGTTTTCGTTCGATGATGTTTTTCTGTTTTCGGATACTGCGGCTACTGTATAGAGAGTTCCGGTCTCTTCACCGGTGTATTGATCGTAAATCGTTCCGAGTTCTCTTACAGTGTAACCATATTCAGTCTCAATTTCAGGAGTGCTTCTTGTGATTGTATCCTCACAGGTAGCTTCACAGGAAATTGAAATATTCTCATATGGATTGTCATTTATCCCCTGTTCCATGTTTTCCTTTGCTTCTTCATACAGCGATTCCATATCGACAGAATCCATAATAGATCTAATTTGCTCTTCGCGCGACTCGCTGTATTGCTCCACTGCAAAAGCAGGAGTCACAAGCATCATACACATCGCCATAGTTAATAGTACTGCCATCTTCTTCATTATTGTCACTCCTTTTTCGTTATAGTTTAATACCTCACAAATCCAGATGCCTTAACTGTCTGCTCTTGCCCCGGAATCTTCTGGATGCAGGAATACCTTATTGTACGTTTTCAGCAATGCGAATCATGGTGTCCTTATCCAGAATACTGATAAGGCGGAAGTTGATGCCGCCTTTGCTCCAGACCAATGTATTCGCAGTCTTAGACAGCACACTGGGAATTGTGCCGCTGGTGACGGTCAAACCTCCAGCGGAGGCGCTATGTCCATTTTCCTCTTGTCCATTGACGGTCATGGAGCCGTCATCTTTATAAGGTTCTTCCGCCGGCCAAAAACGAGCTTTGGCTCCGTTGACTGTCACAGTTTCCGGCGTTCCGGCAGGCACCGCCACAGGACTGGCAGAGTACATCCAGGTGAGGCCCACGCCGTCCTTGAGCCAGACTTCATCCACCGTATCGGCAATCGCATAGTGATCCAGTCTGGAATAGCCTTTGGGAAGCCACTCCAGCGAATACTCTGCAACCTTCTCCGTGCAGGGCTTCACGCTCTCGGCCACCTCGGTCAGCAGTTCCCGGGACACATCGGTTCCCCGCATGAAAAAGAGGATGCCATCGGCATTTTCCCACACCAGCAGGCTGTGATCCCCATCCTGGTAATAGTCTGCCGTGTTCCCCTGGACCGTCAGTGTCTGGCGGTTTTTGATCGCGTCCTCACTGTTCATCTGCCTTGCGAAACCGGCGGTGGAGGGATAGGCGCATTGCAACATGATCGTTCCGCTGTCTCCGACATATTCCCAGGTAGTCGTATAATTGCGTGTATCATGCCTGATTGATTTGAGTCCCACGCTATCCTTCGTCCATGCTGGGCGGTACGTCAGCGGTGCGCTGTAGGTGTGGTCTTCCTCGTCGCAGAAGTAGAGGATTTTCTTTCCATCAATCTCCAGCTGCCACTTTCCGTCGGAGGTTGACTGTTTGCCCAGATACACGGTCTTGGTAGCGGAATCATAGCTGATCTCCACGCCCAGCAGGTCGCTGATGGCCCGGATAGGCAGATAGTTGGTCTTGCCGCCCGCCTCGTCCGTATAGAGGATGGAACCTGGAATCTGCTGCCCGTTGGGAGCGGTAATCGTGGAGCCGGCGGTGATTTGGGTCTTGCCGTCCACAGCCACATTTGCGAAACTGAAGGACACATTTCCCGAGGCCGCCAGTGCGGAAGTCGTCAGGGATACGATTAGCAGTGCCGTTGCCATACCCGCAAAAAAGGAACTTGTTTTCTTCATGTTGCTGACTCCTTTCTACTTTTGATGAATCCATGGATGCGGATAGCCAAATGGTCATCCGCATCCATCGAAACATAACCTTTCAGCGTTATCTTATCTGGGTCCTTAGTATTGCTCGGCCTCAAACAGCCAATCCGCAGAGAGACCATCGGTTCCACGAGTCGGAGTCATCGTAACATCAACTCTGCAGGTCAGATCTGTGCCGGTCGTACTCTTAATCACAGCCACGCTCCAATCGCCGGGATCTACTGTTTCACTGGAAGAGAACTGCTCACCATTGATCGTGTACTTATACGTGACTTTCAGGTTATTGTCGCTATCCATATTGGTTGTAGCGACCCGGCAGTTCTTTCCGCGACCACTCACGCACTGGAAGGAATCTCTGCTGGGAGCATTCCAGTATGCGGTTCCATCATTGCTGTATGGATTCTGGTTGGCACGGAACAACGCGGGAAGCTCGTCAGCCGAAAGAGTTGCCGTGATAATTTCAGCGGAGCCGTCCATCGTGTATCGAACTTCACAATCGTCCGCCGCCAGCACAGCGGCCATCCAGGGGTCCTCGTCCCGTGCTGCGGAATACTCTTTTGCAGAAGCAGGAAGCACGGCAAACGAAAGGACCATGGCGAGGGTCAGCAACATAGAAGCAAGACATCTAATCTTTTTCATAATAGTTCCTTTCTTTCCGCAGTGTGCGAATCATTTTGGGTATGTACGCTGTACCGTTTATTGGTGAGCATCGCCTCCTGACTTGGATGGTTCTTGAACAACACTCTTTACCCAAGGGGAGTACTCCCCTTGGGTCTGCATATATGCAGACCCTCTCGTTAATTCGCTTTACCGACATGTTTTAGTTGTCGAGGCGGACGGTTGCTTAGTGCCATTTACAGACCATGTCAAAACCAATGTATAGGTTTCTCCTCTTTTAACATTGCATTCCCCAAAGACGGAAACACGAAGTTTTCCAGTAGCATTCCATGAATCCACATAAGAATCACCATGGTATAGCGTCAGAGTTGCTTCCACCTGGTCGCTACTCTTGTTTCCCGTACACGTAACCGAGCATTCCGCTGTTGTCCCATCAAAGGTCAATACAGGATTTCCACCCGTCGCTCGTGGTTCTATTGCTTGAGCTGTTATACCTAACATCAGTAAAAACAAAACGGTCAACGAGAAAATGCGTCTCTTCATAGATTTCACCTCCTTCTGCATTAGTTAAACCAGATATTTTCCAGTTTCTAAAAAGTAAATGCAGAAGGGGGTGCAATTCTCACATTATTTTCAATAATACTTTCATTTCTACGTTTTTCCCAAGCAAACGCTCTCCGCTATGTGCAAAATATCTATATCATTGCAAAAGGCCTTAATCACAAATTGGATATTGCTTCCAGAATCTATCCAAGTAATCGTCTTTGCATCTTCTATGTTATTTGGTAGGAAGAGTTGTCCTCGCATTCCATTCACAGTAATATCAATTATCTCATCATCACCTGGAACGATAATACCGGCAGAACCTTGCTGCATATGAGTATAATCAAAGCAAATCACATTGCCATCGGAAGATTCGTAGACGACACTAACTGATGCCGCATACACATCTCTGATAATTTCAGTATATCCATGCGGAAGTTCAGAAATGTCATAATGTGGCATTTCACCTAAAATGTCCTCTCCCGAGTATCTATAAATAATGTGTGTCTCATACCACTCCGTGACCCAGCGCACAACAGCAGCCCGCACCGTGGGGCTGACCGCCATAAGGCTCCCCAAGCTCAAAGAGAACACGAGCAGGATCACAG
>JBJDYH010000077.1:0-3938 GCA_051867135.1 Faecousia sp.
CTGATCCGGCAGGTGGATGGTGGGTTCATTGCCGCCGTCGTGGAAGTGGAGCCAGCTGGCAAACTCCTCCCGGGAATTCAGGGGCAGCAAATCCAGTTCCAGCAGCAGCTCAGCAGGGCGGTTCTTCACCACCCGGAAGAAATTCACCAGCTCGCCTTCGATGTCGTTGTACACCTCAAACTTGCTGGGTTCCTTCCCCAGAAGCACAGCGCCGCTGCCGCCGAAGATTTCGATGTAGCGCCCGAATTCCTTTGGGAACACGGGCAGAATAATCGGCAGCAGGTTTGTCTTGTTGCCGATGCGGGTAATAGGGGTTCTGATAGGTTATCTCACGCTCCAATCCAAATAGAAACGGCCGGTACAGTGCCTGGGTTCAGGCTGCTGTATCGGCCGTTGGGGTATTTTTCCTTCCTGTTTTCGGGACACCTATCCTTATGCTTACGTCGTTTTTTCATGGGCATCACCCCCTTTCAAGGTTTACAAATATCTGTTTGATTTTCTCCCAGTTTATTAGATTATTGGTTTTGTATCATCCTTGGAAGCACAGGTGGAAGAAGCTTGTATTCAGCGTAAGAAGCCTGACAGCAGACACCAGAAATATCATGGTGATAAGCTGAATGCTGAACTTGCATTCCTTCACAATATCAAGAGGAAAATACCCATCTTCCCCGTCACTCACTGCTACAATATGACAAGACTTTTTTCCAAAAATGGTCGCAGAAAAGCAGCAAATCTTTTCAGACTTACTGCTTTTTCAGTGCTGTTTTGGGCGGAGGGTATTCCATTTCCCTATTACTGCATTGTTACAAATTAACTTAGAGTATTTTCCCCTTAAGAAATTATTTTACAAAGAGAACTATGTTACAGAAAGCTTTCCGAGGTTCCACCGACATGTTTCATCAGCTTAACGCCTTCATAAAACTCCATTGCCAAATGCAGACAATGACCGGACACAATTTCGTCAGGAGTATTTTCCGGCCAATAAACAGCCAGTTTCGCTTCAAACCCATCAGGCAATGGTTTGAATTGATGGAACGGACTGTTAATAGCGGTTTTTCCATCCTCTAAAAATGCTTCTCCCGCCATAGATATGGGATAATTACTGTCGATATCTTTTTGAATCTGCGGCCCGAGGTTTTTAGCATCGGCATATTTCACTTCACAGAAAGTCAGCGTCCCATACATACCAAACGGCTCAAATCCATAAAGATGCGTATCCGCAATAATTCCTGCCAGATGTTCTGGATGCGCAGCCAAGCATATTCGCAGATCCTGCTGCATGGCTCTCATAACACCCATAAAGTTTTGAAGCGTGCTCCCATGGACAACCATAGAACACCTTGAAACTTTCATTGGTTTATTCTGATCAAAGCTCAATTCACGCCAAAGGTTATCTGAGATTTCAAGTGATTCCTTGTAAAGACGTTTAATATCCTCCCCCGAACAATCAAAGCGCGTATCAATGGAAATGCGCCATGCCTGCTCCATAGATAAATGGTCAATCTCATCATCGCTTAAAATGTGGCTGCCATTTTTAATTTCTATGCCATGGCGTTTCATCTGGTGGAGCATATGAAGGTTTCTCTCATATTCCAGCCTTTTCAGATGCGCTTCGTTCCATTCTACTCCGTCAATCATAAATTGATAAGTGATTTCTGGCATAATATGATCTCCTTTCATTTGACAGATACAACAACATGTTGTATGATGTGTATTATAGTTTATAGAACTGGATAATACAACAACACTTCGATATTGTAGTGTCGGTTTAAGGAGATTTTTCTATGAACAACGAAACAGTCAACAGTACAAAAGAGGCATTGGCAGAAGCATTTTGCTCATTATACAGTAAAATGCCGTTAGAAAGAATTACCGTACAGGCAGTTGCTCGGAAAGCAGGCTATAATCGAAGCACATTTTATCAATATTTTTCAGATATCAATGACCTTTTAGAGCATGTCGAAAGTAACCTTTTGGATTTCATAAAAAAGCGTAGAAAAAATGAAACAGAAACTGATCGAGATACTTTTTTAGAAAACATTTTTTCGCTATACAGGGAAAAGTCTTTGTATATTGATGCACTGATGGGGGATTATGGCAGCAACCGCTTCTTGGACCGCGCGAAAGACATTCTCCGTCAGAATGTATGTGAACTTAGCATGCCCGATGAAAATCCACTGAAACCTTATTTGATAGAATTTCGAATCTCGTCTGCATTAGCTCTGTTCCACTTATGGAAAAAACGCGGGAAAGATCTTCCGTCAAACGACTTTTTAAAGCTTGTATCGGATTTGTATCTTTATGGAACATCAGCATATTCCTACGAAAATAGCGTATAGTTTGATGGCAGCGCTAAAATTTTAACGCTTGCTTCTCGGGCGTTTTAGATATGTCCCAAGTGGTGCCCACTCGTTAGTGGAAGTGCTTTCAAAGGTGACAAGACTTCGCAGACTGCAGAATGAGATTCACCCAAAGGCATACACCGCCATTCTGAACGGCGAGTCCACTACCGGGGTTTGGTTCAAATATGACTACGATCTGGAATCCTACCTGCTGAAGCACATGTGGGACTGATTCTTTCTGAAGAACGCAAAAATGCCGTTATGGTTTCCTTTTGGATTCCATAACGGCTTTTATTATTTCACATTGATCTGGCAGCAGCGCATGGTGGCGAGGGCTGCCTCGTGGGTTTCCGGGGTGACACCGGCGCAGCAGGCGCTGTCCACGGCAATCTCCATTTCCGGGAAATTGGCTTTCAGCATCAGGGCATTGGACGCCACGCAGATGTCTGTGCACAGGCCCACCAGCTCCACTGTGAAATCCTCCCCTGCAGCCGCCTGATACAGCATTCTGGGCAGCAGCACGGAACCGAAGGTCAGCTTCTCCACCGGCGTGTAGCCTTTCTGCTCCAGTGCGGCGGCGACAGCATCGTTCAATGCCCAGCCGGGGGTTCCCTTGATGCAGTGGGGCACCGGCAGCTTCCTGCCCTCGGCGGTGTCCAGATAGTTCTCTCGGTGGGTGTCCAGCGTGGCGAAGATCTGTCCCTCAAACCCGAGGATCTTGTCCATCACTTTTCCCACAATGGCTTGGGCCTCGGGCGTGCCCAGCGCACCGTCCACAAAATCCTTCTGCATATCCACCACAATCAAAAAATGCTTCATGACTTTCCTTCCTTTCCTATTTTCAGATGGTTCTATTCTGACACAGAAACAGCAAATGGTCAAGGAGGATATTTTCTGTTTTGATCACACCTCAAGAAAGCGTCGAGTATCAAAACAAAAAAGCCGCTATGGTTTCCTCTTGGATTCCATAGCGGCCTTACTCCATTTCCATATCAATACATTCTTCCTGGTGGGCAGAGGTGATATTCACATAATCCCCGATAATGCTCAAGGCAGAATGATAGCTCTGGCATTGGAAAATTCTGCTGCGCATCTCCTCCGCCTGCTCCTTCATCCCATTCTTTCTCAGCGTCTCCGAGGCTTTGCCCATAAGATGAAAGATATTTCCGTCAGTGCCTATAAGGGGGCAATCCGGCTTTACACGCGCAGGCTCCTTTTGTTCCTGAACCTGCACGAAACCGCCAAGACGATTTGGAACATAATCGGACAGCCAGGTGCCGCCGAAGGTGGAATGGGTTCCCAGCCGCCATATGGCAAGTTTTCCCATATCCAGCTCCATATTTTCCTTGAAAGGAAAAAGCAGGCAGGTCAGCCCGTCATGCTGGAAGGTATAGGCATCCTCGAATCCGGCGTCCTTTTTGAGGATACCTTCATCGGTGAGAATCTGATTGATTCCATCCAGCCATTCCTGGGGGGCGCCGCCGCAGCCTTGAAGGATAAGTCCCTCCTGATCTCTCATCCGACGGAGCTGCTCAGTGGAAATCTTCTGAATGCTCACAGCTTCATCTCCTCCATCCTCACGCCCTGTTCCTGGGC
>JBJDYH010000078.1:0-3930 GCA_051867135.1 Faecousia sp.
CCATCAAGCCGGATTTGGTGCTGCTGGATGTGATGATGCCGGTGATGGACGGCTGGGCTGTGTGCCGGGCCATTCGCTCCGAATCTTCTACCCCCATCATCATGCTTACCGCCAAGGGCGAAACGGACGATAAGGTAACGGGTCTGCGCAGCGGCGCGGACGATTATATTACCAAGCCCTTTGAAATGAAGGAGGTTCTGGCCCGTATCGAGGCCGTTCTGCGCCGCGCCTGCGGCACTTCCTCCGACAAAAAGGCCCGCCGTCTGGTATTTGACAAGCTGATTATCGACATGGACGCTTTCGAGCTGACGGTAGACGGCAAAAAGGTGGATACGCCCCCCAAAGAGATGGAGCTGCTGTACTACCTTGCTTCCTCTCCCAACCGGGTATATACCCGCAACCAGCTTCTGGACGAGGTTTGGGGCTTTGATTACTTTGGCGACAGCCGCACCGTAGATGTCCATGTGAAGCGTCTGCGGGAAAAGCTGGAGGGTGTCAGCGATAGCTGGAGCCTGAAAACCGTTTGGGGCGTTGGCTACAAATTTGAGGTAATCGGACAATGAGAACTACCTTTAGCCGTACCTTTTTCCCTGCGGCTATGGTATTGCTGGCGGCGCTGATGGTGGTAGGCATCGCTTTGAATTTGCTGGTAAGCAGCTATATGAAGGAGCAGGCGGTTTCCAGTCTGGAAACCGATGGTCAAGCCATTTGTGAGCTGGCCTCTGTCTACTATTCTTCGGAAGCTTCCTCCTCCGGCCATGAGTTTATGCTGAACCTGACCCTGACCTCCCGGGTGTCCGGAGCGGATGCGGTCATTTTCGACAAAGACGGCATTCTCCTGCTTTGCTCCGATGCCCCCTTTGGCTGTGACCATCAGGGCTTGCAGGTAAACAGCGCCTATTTGGAGCGGGTTTTGAAAACCGGAAAAGCGGTAGATACCGGCGTGTTTAAGGGGCTGTACCCGGAGAGCCGGTATGTGGTGAGCCAGCCTTTATACGATGCCGTGAGCGGAGAGCTTTTGGGCTTTGTGATGGTTTCCGCCCCTACGAAGGATTATCTGGCGGTTGAAAAGCGCATCAGCAATATTTATCTGGTCATTTCCCTGTTGGTGGTAGCCGCCGCCATGGTGATTATGAACTTTTACGCCCGCCAGCAGAGTAATCCTCTGCGCACGCTTGCAAAAACCGCCAGCGACTTTGGTCACGGGGATTTGAACGCCCGGGTTCGTCTGGATAAGATATACACCCGGGAGATTGAAGAGCTGGCTCTGGCCTTTAACAATATGGCGTCTTCTCTGCAAAAGACGGAGTATCAGCGGCAGGAGTTCGTCGCCAATGTTTCCCATGAGCTGAAAACCCCCATGACCACCATCAGCGGCTATGTGGACGGTATCTTGGACGGCACCATTCCCCCGGAGCGCCAGGAGCACTATATGCGCATTGTTTCCGATGAAACCAAGCGCTTAAGCCGGTTGGTGCGCAGTATGCTGGATATTTCCCGCTTGCAGGATCAGCCCATCCCCGAGGAGAAAAAGACCCGGTTTGACCTTTTGGAATGTATCGGGCGGGTGCTGGTCACCTTCGAGGGGAAAATCAACGGCAAATCCCTCCAAGTGGAGGTAGACTTCCCGGATTGCCCGGTATATACTTGGGCTGACCAGGACAGCATCATTCAGGTTATCTACAATCTTCTGGACAACGCGGTGAAATTCTGCCCCCAAGGGGGAGATTTGCGCATCCGTGTGACCCAAACCGACCAAAAGGCCTATGTTGGCATTGCCAACTCCGGGCAGACCATCCCCGCCGACGAGCTGCATCTGGTGTTTGACCGCTTCCACAAGCTGGACAAGAGCCGCAGCGAAAACCGGGATGGCTGGGGTCTTGGCCTGTACATTGTAAAAACCATTATCAGCAGCCACGGGGAAAACATCTCCGTGACCAGCCATGATAACCGCACCGAATTTTCCTTTACCCTACCAATCGTGATCTGAGGTCTTTTGTATGCGTATTCGCAAAAACACTCCCGCCGGGTTCTGTGAGACAGACCCCTGGGCCTCCAGTACCTACCAGACCGGCTCTACCACGCCGCCCAAAAGCCACAATGGGCTGATTGCCGTGCTGCTGGTGCTGGTAATCGTGCTGTGCGGCATTGTTACCGTGCTGAGTATTAACAATATCCGCCTGTTCCGGGCCCTTTCCGGGCAGGCGGAAAAGGCCAGCGTGCCCATTACCTTCTCCGGCACCCGGCAAAGCACCGCCTATTCTATTGCCCCTGCCACGGTTCAGAGCAATCAGGATGGCGCGTCCGCCTCTGTCACCCTTGGCATTCAGGGCGACAGCGTGCCCAAGGTATATCAGCTATACTACCGCCTGCCCTGCGGGCTGTATGTGCAGCAGGTAGACCCGGCCTCCTCCTGCGGCCGTACAGGGCTTCGGCGGGGTGACATTATTACCCAAGTGGACGGCATCAGCATTACCTGCCCTCAGGATTTTTGCACCGTCCTTGCAAATTATGATATCGGGGATACCGTTACCCTGACTGTGTACCGCGATTCCAGAGTATTTTCCGTAATTGTAACGGTAGAACCATCGAGGTGAAACCATGAATCCCATTTTCCGCAAACAGTTTACCATTGAGGACATTCATACCGACAGCTCCCTGCGGCTGAAATGCTCCACCCTTTTGTATTTTGTCCAGGAGGCGGCGGGCGGCCACTGTACCGACCTGCAGCTTAGCTGGGAGGATTTGGCAAAGCGCAATCTTTTCTGGGCGGTTACCCGCAACCGCACCCAGATCACCCGCCTGCCCAAGTCCGGGGAGACCATTACGGTGGAGACTTGGCCCATGCCCACCACCCGGGTCGCCTACCCCCGCAGCGTCATTGCCTATGACACTCAGGGCAAAGAGCTTTTCCGCTCCATCAGCCTTTGGGTGCTCATGGATATGAACAGCCGGGCCATGATTTTGCCGGGAAAAAGCGGCGTGGATGTTCAGGGTCTGATCCGCGGCAACGAGCTGAAGGCCCCCGGCAGTCTGGTTCCCAGACCCCTTGCCAATGAAAGCACACGCCATGTTTACTTTTCCAACCTTGACCGCAACGGCCACATGAACAATACCTTCTATATGGACTGGGTGACAGACCTCTTGGACGGGGCCTTCCACCAGAGCCATACCCCTCAGGAATTTACCGTATGCTACCTGAGTGAAGCCCGGGAGGATCAGGATGTTTCTCTCCAATGGGAGCTGGGGGAGGACGGCCTTTTGCAGGTAAACGGCTACCGGGAGGATGCATCTGTTCCCGGTGAAAAACACAGAGTTTTTTCCGCGCAGGTTGTTTATGAGCAGGAAAATCCCCTATCCAAATAGGTTTTCTGTAAACCAAATTTTCTCCACAGTTTCTTGTCGAACTGTGGAGAATTTTTGTGAAATTTTGGGAAAAGCAAGTGTTTTCAAGGGATTTTCCCCCTTTCCCCTGTGAAGAACCCTGTGAAGAATGTGAAAAAGTCCTGTTGAAAATATCTCGGAAAAACCCATAATTTTACAGTTATGTAAACCTGGTGTTTTGTAACCGCATTACCCTTTGACAGAATTGGATTTTTATAGTAATATGTATGTACATATCGGTTTTTCTTGGCAAAAGATAAACTGGAATTTAGCGCGCAATTTGTAGGGGCGAGCATTGCTCGTCCAGCTCTCCCTATGGGCGGTGCGTCGCGCAGCGAATCCAAATCCTAATGATTGCCGGTGGCAATCATACCAAAATTCCAGAGCTGTCAGCTATGCTGACTGAGAGGGTAACCGCACCTAGTTTACTGCGGCGGTAGGTTTTAGATTTCGGGCCGGTCAAGACCGGCCCCTACAACGGTGCGGTTATACACCAACCCCTTGTAGGGGCGGGTCTTGACCCGCCCGTTTGGTACGGATGTGGAT
>JBJDYH010000079.1:0-3926 GCA_051867135.1 Faecousia sp.
GGGCGGCCTCGGGACTTTCACCCTATAGAATGTGCGCTCACCGGGCGCACCAGACTGATACCACCGCATTCAAGCGGTGGTATTTGCAAATTCCAGAACTAAGCTGAGGGCAGCTTCTACGGCTTGCCGGCGTACCGCTTCCCGGTTACCGAAGAAATGGAACTTTCGGGCAAAGCATTGGTTAGCGTCGCAATAACCGATGTATACGGTGCCTACCTGATTGCTGAATTCGTCCCCATCCGGGCCTGCAAGGCCGGTAGCGGATATGGCAATGTCCGCTTTCAGCAATTCCCTTGCCCCCGCTGCCATTTGCATGGCCACAGGCTGGGAAACCGCGCCGAAATTCTTCAGGTCTTCAGGAGAAACCTTCAGCAAATCCATTTTTACTTGAGAAGAATAGCTGATAATGCCGCCCTTAAACACCGCAGAGCTTCCGGGCACGGAGGTGATCATCTGTCCGATACCGCCGCCGGTACAGCTTTCCGCCGTAACCAGCGTCTTGCCCTGCAAAGCAGAAATTACATCACAGCAAAGGTTCATCATGGTACTGCACCATAACCTTTTCTACAGAAGCCAGCGCTCTTTCAATGAGCGCCTGCCTGTCCAGCTTCCGCTCAGCCCGAAGAACCTGACCCAGATTGGGCTTGGTTTTGGGATGGCGTGGGGTAAATACCGTACAGCAGTCCTCATAAGGCAGGATAGAAGTTTCCAAAGTGCCGATTTTCCGGGCGATGGAGATAATCTCTTCCTTGTCCATACCAACCAGAGGCATAAAGATGGGCACATCCACCACAGCCCCGGTAACGGTCATGGCTTCCATGGTCTGGCTGGCAACCTGCCCCAAGTTCTCGCCGGTAATCAGAGCGCCGCAGCCGTCGTCCTTGCCTACACGCTGGGAAATCTCCATCATAAACCGCCGCATAATCAGGGTAAAGAACTCCTCGGGGCAGTTATCCCGAATGGCTTCCTGAATTTCCGTAAAGCTGACGATGTTCACCGTCATTCTGCCGCAATACTTGGTAACCAGCCGGGCAAGCTCCAAAACCTTGCTCTTGGCAAGCTCCGAAGTATAGGGATAGGAGAAGAAATGGACGCACTCGATCTCCATACCCCGCTTTGCCATCATATAAGCCGCCACAGGAGAATCGATTCCGCCGGAGAGCAGGCACATGGCTCTGCCGCCAACGCCGGTAGGCAAACCGCCGGCACCGGGTACCGCCGGGCCATGGACATAGGCGGCGAGGTCACGAATTTCCACATACACCGTATATTCCGGGTTGTGAACATCCACGGCGCAGTCGGGATATTTTTCCGCAAGGCGGCCGCCGATATCCTGAGAAATCTGGATAGAGGTCATGGGGAATGCCTTATCGGAGCGCTTGGACTCCACCTTGAAGGACTTGGCGCACTCCAAATCCTCCCCCAGATATTCCACAACGGCATCAAAAATGCTGTCTAAGTTCTTATCGCAGGGCTTGCTGCGGCACAGATTCACAATGCCGAAAATGCTGCGGCAGGCCTCCCACGCGCCGTCCACGTCTGCTTCCTCGTTCATGGGCTTTACATACACCGTCGACTGCATGATATACACATCAAATTCGCCGTAGGGCTTCAAACGGCGGCGGACATTCTGGCGCAGTCTATTCTCAAACTGGCGCTTATTGGAGCCTTTCAGGACAATTTCCCCAAGCTTTAACAGAAAAATCTCGTTCACGATTTTGTATCCTCTCTTTTAAGTTTCGCCCATGCTTACCATTCTGAATTGCAGGGCTTCGTAAATATGGTCATAGCCGATTTTTTCAGCACCGGCCAAGTCCGCAATGGTTCTCGCTACCCGTAAAATGCGGTCATAGCTGCGGGCGGTCAGGCCATAGTGGTCATAGGCCAGCTTCATTAGCTTGCTGCACCCTTCGTCCAGCTCGCAGAATTTTCGCATCTGCTCCGGGCCCATACGGCCATTATACATACCGCTGTCTCCGAAGCGTTGGTTCTGTATCTTACGGGCTGCATCCACCCTCGCCTTAACGGCGGAAGAAGGCTCGGCCTCTTGCCGATCCCGCAGGGCTTCATATTTCACCGCAGGCACCTGAATGAGCAGGTCAATTCTGTCAAGCAGCGGGCCGGAAACCCTGCTGCGGTAATTGTGGATAGAACTTGCGGAGCAGGTGCAGCGCCCGGAGGGGTCGCCATACCAGCCGCATTTACAGGGGTTCATAGCGCATACCAGCATGAACTCTGCCGGGTAAGTCACCGTAGCCGCTGCCCGGGAAATGGTAACCTGAGCATCCTCCAAAGGCTGACGCATAATGTCCAGCGTATCCCTGCGGAATTCCGGCAGCTCGTCCAAAAACAGCACGCCCTTGTGAGCCAAAGAAATCTCACCCGGACGGGGGTTGGTACCGCCGCCGGTAAGCCCGGCATTGGAAACCGTATGATGGGGCGCGCGGAAGGGCCGCTGCTGCACCATAGGCTCCTTGGATGTAAGCAGGCCCATAACGGAATATACCTGAGTAACTTCCAAAGACTCCTGCCATGTCATATCCGGCAAAATGGAGGGAATGCGCTTGCTGAGCATGCTTTTGCCCGAGCCGGGAGGGCCGATAAAGAGCACATTATGCCCGCCCGCGGCTGCGATTTCCAGCGCCCGCTTGGCGGTTTCCTGCCCCAGTACATCCTTAAAATCCGGCAGATTTTCCTGCTTTGCTTCGGGCTTCCACGCAGGCGCTTGGGCAATCTCCTCCAAACCGTTCAGGGCGGCGCAAAGCTGAGCTACCGTCTTGACCGGGTAGATGGCCGGGCCGCGGGCCAGCGTGGCCTCCGGAGCGTTTTCTTCCGGCACATAAATATGCCGGAAGCCTGCCTCCTTGGCAGCCAGTACCATGGGCAGCACACCGCTGACCGAGCGAAGCCTGCCGTCAAGGCTCACTTCTCCAATAAAGGCGCTCCCCTCTTTGGGCTTCTTCACACTTTCGGTGGCGCAGAGGATACTAATTAAAATAGGAAGGTCATAATGCGTGCCGCTCTTTTTCATAGAAGCAGGAGCCAAATTCACCGTAATACGGCTGGAAGGAAACTTAAGCCCGCTGGTTTTTGCGGCAGCCCGCACACGCTCTCTGGCTTCTTTGACCGCCATATCCGGCAAGCCAACGATATCAAAGCCGGGCAGACCGTTGGAAATAAAGCATTCCGCTGTAACCATACCGCCCCGAATACCGTCTAAGCCCATAGTAGATACCGAGAAAAACACAGCCTCACCTCCTGAACATATATTTTATATCATACTCTATTTTCCCAAAAAACACAATGGATTTTTCAAAATTATGCAATTTGTGATTTTCCACAAGATGAAAACCTCCAATTCATTATATATTGAGAAAAAAATGATTTTTTCATCAACATCTAGTGAATTTGCTTTACAAACCCGAAGTTAAGTGTTATTATATACGCGACAAAATTTGAATACTTTAGGAGGTATTTCATTTTGGCTAGAAAATTTAAAACCATGGACGGCAATACTGCTGCCGCCCACGTCAGCTACGCCTTTACCGAGGTTGCTGGCATCTACCCCATCACCCCGTCCAGCCCCATGGCTGACAACGTGGACCAGTGGTCCGCTGCCGGTCGTAAGAACATCTTTGGCGATACTGTAAAGGTCGTTGAGATGCAGTCTGAAGCTGGTGCTGCCGGTACCGTACACGGCTCCCTTGCCGCCGGTGCTCTCACCACCACCTATACTGCTTCTCAGGGCCTGCTGCTGATGATCCCCAATATGTACAAGATCGCCGGTGAGCTGCTCCCCTGCGTATTCCATGTATCCGCCCGTACCGTTGCTGCTCAGGCTCTGAACATCTTCGGTGACCACTCCGACGTATACGCCTGCCGTCAGACCGGTTTCGCCATGCTGGCTGAGACCAATGTTCAGGAAG
>JBJDYH010000080.1:0-3919 GCA_051867135.1 Faecousia sp.
GAATAATGCCGTTATGCACCGCAGCCAAAGGGAAACCGCCGATCCCATCAAACAAGCTGCCCATCGTCAGCGTTCTCATTTGGACACCGCCTGCACGACGGTTCTTGTGGTGTTCACTGCCGCCTGGGCGGTATAGACGGCGGACATGATGTTGGCTCTGGTTGTGGTGTCAAGCCCAAAGGTTCCCGCTATGCGGGGGATCTCACCAGCCGACAGCATCAGACCGAGGCCCAAAAGTATGTGGTCCTTAAATACCATGAGTCCGGCAATCAGGATGGTAGCCTGCAGAAATGCCGTCAGGCACAGTCCAATGATCTGTTTGCACCATTGTATAAAGCCGTCCGTATAGCCACGGGGCACGCTGAACATATACAGGCTGCCCACGGCGATCTGGATGAGTAGGATGCCTCCACGCTTGAGGTTGGAAAAGAACACCTTGATCACCGCATAAGCCATAAGGATGATTATAAAGAGCAGCATAAACGGGCTGGTGATCATATCGAAGCCCGAAATTGGGCTTGACGCCAAGTCTGCAATGCTCTCCACCGCACTGAGATCCTGCACAATTTCACCTGCTACCTCACCAATGGATGTGCCATAGCCGGTGATGCCCGCTGTCAGCTGGGCTTGCAGTGTAATCGCAAGTTCGTAAAGGCGAACGGGAACAACAGTAAATAAATTGACCGCCATAAAGCCCTTAATGGCATTCATGGCAGTCTCCTTTACATTCCCTCGTCCACTGGTGTACTCAACACCGCATTCAAAGCAGGCTACCACCAGCCCAACCGCATAGAGCGCCCAAGCCATATAAGAAAAAAACAGCACTATGCTCTGCACCCAGTCCAACTCAAAGAGCTCGGCTCCCATGTTTCCCATTTGGCTGAAAAAGTTTCCGAGAAATCCAATGATCTGGCCATACATCCAATCAAGGATTTCATCCAGAACCGTTCCAGCAATAAAGTCCCAAATAAACAATTTGTTTGGTCACCTCTTTCGAGAGACCGCACCCTATTGAGCAGGCAGATGCCGTACAAAGGGTACGGCATCATCTGATTGATAGAAACAAAAGAGCCGACCCTCAAATGAGAGTCGGCTCCACCTTATTATATCCTTTTGATTTCTCAGCGTCGTTCAACGAACCACTTGTCCTCCTCCAAAAACAGGTAGGTTTCCGTCCTGCCGATCCGAACCCGGTAGCGGATACCCGTCCCACCTGCTTTCAGACTGGCTGCACGGCGAATGTCAAGGATTCGGTCAATTTCGTATTCTCTGCCATCTTCCCATGTAACAGTAAGCGGGAGGAGTTTTCCATCAGGCTCAAACCGGGCATTGACAGCTACATAAACTTTCGGAGACTGTTCCATTCAATTCACCTCACACTGCCTTGAAAAATCCGACCGGATGGATCGTGTGGTCGTCTTTAGGATTGATATTCGTTAATGTCTTATCTGAAGATGTGATTGCCCTGCCAATGGCATAGTGACCGAAGCGCCTGCGGATATCGTCCATGGTTCGCTCCAGCCGCTCCCGTTTCTCTCGCTTCGCTGTGTCTTCAAACATGGACAGCTGTAGTGGGGTAGACGCGGAAACAAGGTCAGCTCCCCGGATTCCGATGGAGCGTAGCGGCTTTTGCCACCTGTAACTCGCACAGAAAAGGGTCATTGCCGCAGCGTGAAGCTCTGATGCGATACAGCTGGGTGCAGAAAGCTTCATCTGACGCTCAAAGCTATGCAGTTCGTTGTCCCGCACACTGATTTGAACAGTTCGACACAGGAACCCGGCTTCTCGCATCCTCTCAGCTACACTTTCTGCCAACATCCAGAAAACAACCGCCACATCTTCATTATTGACCAGATCTCTTGGTGTTGTAGTTGAATTGCCCACGCTTTTAATAATGCTTTCCTCGCCCATACGGGCCACCGGAGTCTGGTCATAGCCGTTTGCAAAACAACTCAACACCAGCCCTTGCTTGCCAAACCAGTTTTGCAGATATTCAGGAGGGGTCTGTGCCAATTGGCCAATGGTGTGTATTCCATATCCATTGAGCTTCCTTGTGGTTGCCGGTCCTACACAGAGCAGATCGGAAGCGGGCAAAGGCCAAATGAGATTTTTGTAGTTATCTTTCGTAAAAATCGTGACCGCATCCGGTTTTTTATAGTCTGAGCCCAGCTTTGCAAAGATTTTATTGTAACTGGCACCCACTGACACGGTAATTCCAAGTTCAAACTTGATGCGTTCCCTGATTTCATTGGCAAGGACATCCACGCCTTTTTCCATTTTCTGTGTACCGGTAACATCGACCCAACACTCGTCAAGGCCAAAGGGTTCGACCTGATCAGAGTATTCGCCATAAATCTGCCTGGCAAGTCTGGAGAAACGAATATACAAGTCGTAGTGCGGCGGAACTATAACGAGATCCGGGCATTTCTGCCGCGCCTGCCAAAGCGCTTCTCCGGTTTTTACACCATACTTCTTGGCATGCTGATTCTTTGCCAGGATGATCCCGTGCCTTGCTTCCACATCTCCGCCAACTGCAACCGGCTTGTTGCGAATCGCTGGTTGATGCAGACATTCAATACTGGCATAGCAGTTGTTCATGTCAATATGCAGTATCGTTCGCTCCATAGTATCACCGCCTGATCCCTATTCTAATATGCTTTACAAGAATATTCAAGAGCAAAAATAATCTTATTAAGAATATAACATGAATTTTTGGCTTGCATCCGTAATGACAGCATGATAGAATGTTCTTGAGGTGGTGAATGTGGCATTCTCTGATACGCTTGCCCAATTGAGGAAAGAATCCGGCTACTCACAGGTTCAGGTTTTAGACTATTTGAAAAGAAATGGCTATGAGCTCTCGCAGGGAGCTATATCAAAGTGGGAGCATGGACTCACAACGCCGAATGCGGAACAGTTCATCCTGCTTTGCCGCTTATATAAAGTCCGCGATGTTCTTGCCGCCTTCCTGGGAATGGAGCAGACGGACTCTCTGAACGCATTGGGTAAAAAGCGCGTTGCGGAATACATCCAGTTGCTTGAGCAGGACGAGCGCTTTTCTGCAATGCCCATCGAACGGCCTTCGCGCTTGCTCAGAACAATCCCGCTGTATGAGCTGCCGGTGTCTGCAGGCACTGGGCAGTTCTTGGATCAGAGTGATTATGAGCTGATCGAGGTAGACGAAACGGTTCCTCTGTCTGCCACCTTTGCAGTCCGTATCAGTGGTGACAGTATGTTGCCCCGTTTCGTCAATCAACAAGTCATTTATGTAAAACAGCAGCAGACGCTGGAATATGGGGAAATAGGTGTCTTCATCGTCAACGGCAACGCATACTGCAAACAACTTGGCGGTAAAGACGGCTCAGTGGCGTTGATTTCGCTTAACAAGAAATACGACCCCATCGAGATTATGGCCTCTGATGAGATGCGGGTGCTTGGTAAAGTCGTTGCCTGAAGGAATTCATGGTGCATTACAGCGGTTGGATGGCTGACAGCTATCCAACCGCTGTTTACTGCGCCAACTCTTTCTCACATAGACTGCTGCCACTGCTGGTCAGCGGTCTGGCTCTGTTCCTGAAATACCTCCAGATAGTCCGACACTGCATCGGTCAGCTTTTGATAGTCCCGGCTGTTGGGATGATAGACATACCAATCCACTTTACCGTAATCATCCCAGATGTGCGGGATCACCCCATCCCGGAAGTTGGGGTTATTCACCATCTTCTTGCCGAACAAGTCAGAAAAGCGAAGCAGCAGATTGTCTACATCACCCTCCTGACGATTCAGTACCGTCAGCCGCAGAGCGCTGTATTGATTTGCGATGCCGGTAGTAACAAACTGGATTTTCGCCCGATTCATCTCGTCCAACCGGACATAGCAGGCCCGGCCCACGAAGGTGGCGTCCGGGTACTCGGACCCG
>JBJDYH010000081.1:0-17710 GCA_051867135.1 Faecousia sp.
GATCCCATCTCTGGAATCCTCCGTTTTTCGCAGACTGTTTTTTTACAGCCCCTTACTCTAATCATTACTTCAGAATTTTGAAGTAGTCCAGTATGGACAGAACGATGCCCACCAGAATGTACAGGTCAACCAGACCACCAACAAGACCAACAATGACCTTGACTACGGGGACGTTGGACAGAATGCCGATGAGTACACCGATCAGAATACCTACTACCAACTGAATTACGACATTGATGATCAGAGCAGCAAGGTCTTTCTTGGCAGAGAAGGAGAGGGGCCAAACTTTCTTCAGCAGATCCATGATTTTCACCTCCTTCAAGTATTTCCCTTATTATAGCAATGGCCTTTTTTAATTGCAATATTTTTGCACAAAAAAGCAAAAAAATTTCTGCGTTCGCTCTTCGCGGATTGGAATCGCACGCAAAAAGGAAAGGCGGATAAGGGTTGACAAGAGGCGAAACTTGTTGTAAATTGTTGAAAGATTGGAAAGGAGTTCAAATCATGGAACTTACAAAAATATTTACAACGGCTTTCGATGCCGTTGCTCCAATTATTCTCCTGATTTTGCTGGGTTACTACCTGCGTCAGAAGAAATTTTTTTCTGAAGATTTTGTAAAAATCGGCAACAAGCTGGTATTTAATGTGTGCCTGCCGTGTATGCTATTTGTAAATGTGTACGAGATTGAGGGGTTTTCCTCCATTCAGTGGGACATCGTCATTTACAGCGTAGCGGTGATAGCCGTTATTTTTGTTTTGGGTCTGGCTGTCTCTGTGGCAGCTACGCCTGTACCCCAGCGCCGGGGCGTGCTGCTGCAATGCTCCTTCCGCAGTAATTTTGCCGTTATTGGTCTGTCCTTGGCTGCTGCTTTGGGCGGTGATGAAGCAGAGGCGGTGGCGGCTGTGATTTCTGCCTTTACCATCCCTGTGTTTAATATTCTGGCAGTTATCTCTCTGTCGATTTTTGTTGGGGAAGAGGCAGGGAAGAAGAGCTTCAAAAGTATCCTGATGAACATCATCAAGAACCCCCTGATTATCGGTGTGGTGCTCGGACTGTTGTGCGTGGCTTACCGCTCTGCTCAGCTTACGGTATACCGGGAAGTCCGCTTCTCTCTGAAAACGGATATGAAGTTCTTCTACGATTGCCTGACCAAACTGAAAGCCATTGCTTCTCCCTTTGCTCTGTTGGTGCTGGGCGGCCAGTTTACCTTCTCTGCGGTGAAAGGTATGTTTAAGGAAATTGCCGTGGGTACGGTATTCCGGCTGGTGATTGCTCCTGCTATCGGCATTGGCGGCGCTGTTTTGCTTACCGACTGGAAGGTGCTTTCCTGCGGCGTTAACGAGTTTCCCTCCTTGATTGCGCTTTTCGGCTCCCCTGTTGCGGTATCCAGCGCCGTTATGGCCGGTGCTATGCATAACGACGAGCAGCTTGCTACCCAGCTTGTGGTGTGGACCAGCATTTGCTCGATCCTTACAATCTTCCTGCAGGTATGTCTTCTGATGGCTGCGGGACTCTTGGCGGTGTAATATGAAGATTCTTGCCCTAACCGGCCGCAGTATCTGCTTGGAAATGCAGGGAAGCAGCCCTTATTATGCGGAAAACGAGTTTGAAATCCTTTTGGATGATACCCTTGTCCGCCGGGAAAACCGGAATGTGTTTTCCGTCTTCGGTCTGACCCCCGGCAGGGAGTATACCCTGAAAGCCGGGGAAGAAACGGTGATTTTTCATACCAAGCAGGAGAGCTTCTGCCTGAATGTGAAGGATTTCCGTGCCCTTGGAGACGGGGTTCATGATGATACCGCCGCTTTTTCCGCAGCCATTGCTTGCTGCCCGGCAGGGGGTACGGTATATGTGCCCGCCGGCAGGTATCTGTTAAAGCCCCTGTTTCTGAAAAGCGAAATGACGCTGTATCTGGAAGAAGGCGCCGTTTTGCTGGGCAATACCGACAGAGAGGCTTATCCCATCCTGCCCGGCCTTGCGGTGGACGGCAATCGGGAAATGAATCTGGGTACATGGCAGGGAGAAGAGGTAAACTGCTTCGCCTCCTTACTGACGGCAATAAACTGCCATGATGTTGCGGTAATCGGCAAGGGTCAAATCAACTGCGGCGGCAAAGACGGGGACTGGTATCAGGATCACCGCACCATGCGCATTGCATGGCGGCCCAGAGGCGTGTTTTTCAACCGCTGCACCAATGTGCTGCTGCAGGGCATTACCGTAGGCAATACCCCAAGCTGGAACATTCACCCCTATTTCTGCGAAAATGTGCGCCTTCTGGATTTGACCCTTTATAATGATGCCAATATGCCCACCACCGACGGCATTGATCCGGATACCTGTGAAAATGTTCAGATTTTCGGCGTGGATATTTCCGTCGGGGATGACTGCATCGCCATCAAATCCGGCACCATTGAGCAGGCGAAAAAGTACCGCAAGCCCTGCAAGAACATTACCATCCGCAACTGCCGTATGCGTGCAGGCCACGGCGGCGTGGTGCTGGGCAGCGAGCTTTCCGGCGGAATTGAAAATGTAACGGTGGAGCGCTGCCTCTTTGTGGGAACTGACCGGGGATTGCGGATCAAAACTCGCCGGGGCCGTGGCCGCTATGGTCTTACCGACAATATTACCTTCCGGGATATCCGCATGGAGGGGGTGAAAGCGCCTTTTGTGGTAAATATGTACTACAACATGGGAGATAACAACGGCCATACGGAATATGTATGGACGACCGAAAAGCTTCCCGTGGACGAGCGCACGCCCCTGATTGGCAAATTCCATTTTGAAAACATGGTCTGTACGCGAGTGGGCTACTGCGCCGGCGCTTTCTACGGTCTGCCGGAAGCACCCATTGAGGCTATCTCTATGGAAAATGTCCACTTCTCCTATGACAGTAGCTGCGAGCCGGGCTACCCGGATATGCGGGAGAAGAACAAAAAGGAGCATAACGCCGGCCTTATCTTCCAGTTTACGGATACCGTCAAGCTGAAAAATGTCGCCTTTGACGGCTGTATTGGCGAAACGGCCATCTATGAAGGCGTACCCAATCACCCATAAACAAAATCCGGTGTGGAAACTTTTCCGCACCGGATTTTTCGTGTATATTAAACATTGAAAAGGAAGTTGACAATGTCGCCATCCTTCATCACATATTCCTTGCCTTCGCTGCGCACCAAGCCCTTTGCCTTGGCAGCGGCCATGGTGCCGCAGGCTTTCATATCCTCAAAGGCAATCACTTCCGCCCGGATAAAGCCCCGCTCGAAGTCGGTATGAATCTTACCGGCAGCCTGAGGTGCCTTGGTGCCCCGCTTGATTGTCCAAGCCCGACATTCGTCGCTGCCTGCAGTCAGGAAGGAGCAAAGACCCAGCAGGGTGTAGCTGCTGCGAATGAGACGGTCAAGGCCGGATTCTTTCACACCCAGCTCTTCCATAAACATGGCCTTTTCCTCAGGGTCGTCCAGCTCCGCAATATCCGCTTCCAGCTTGGCGCAGATGGGGAGGCACTGGCTGCCCTCTTCCTCTGCCAGAGCTTTCACAGCCATATAATGGCGGTTGCTTTCCGGCTCGTTGATTTCGCTTTCGGAAAGATTTGCTACATAAATGGTCTTTTTCAGAGTCAGCAGGTCGGAAGTGCCAATCAGGGCTAAGTCCTCAGCGTCATCGGTAAAGGTTCTCGCCAGCTTGCCCTCGTTCAGGTGCCCCAGCAGCTGGGTAAACAGCTCAACCTCCCGGGCAAACTTCTTGTCGCCGCCCTTCATGGCTTTCTGAGCCTTGTCGATACGCCGCTCTACCATCTCAATATCCGCCATTACCAGCTCCATGTTGATAATGTCAATATCCCGCAGGGGGTCGGTATTGCCCTCCACATGGGTCACATTGCTGTCTTCAAAGCAGCGGACTACATGGACAATGGCATCGGTGGTGCGGATGTTGCTCAGGAATTTGTTGCCAAGACCCTCGCCCTTGCTTGCGCCCTTGACCAGACCGGCAATGTCTACGAACTCGATGACAGCAGGGGTGGTTTTCTTGGGCTTATAGAAATCGCTGAGCCAGTTCAGCCGCTCATCGGGAACGCTGACCACGCCCACATTGGGGTCGATGGTGCAGAAAGCGTAGTTATCAGCAGGCACACCTGCGTTGGTAATGGCATTAAACAGGGTAGACTTTCCCACATTGGGAAGCCCCACAATACCGAGCTTCATATAGAAATCTCCTTTAACGGTGAATTTTTGCACTTGTCCCTATATTCTACCATGAACCCAGCCTAAATGCAAGAGCGATACTTTCAAAAAAGCGACAGCTTTCAATAGCTGCCGCTTCAGACTGTCGAAAAAGGTGGCTGTAGGGGCCGATGCCCACATCGGCCCTTTGTAAAATATTGTATAGTGTTACGAATTTGCCCAAATTTATCAATAATACGGGAGTTTTTACTGCGGGGCGATGTTCTCAATCGCCCCCTACAATTCCGAATTGCCGGGTTTATCGACATGCTGAAGCGACAGCTTTCAATAGCTGCCGCTTTTTGTATTGTGGTAGGGAATCATGCCAAATAAGTACAGTCGATTGCTGTCCCATGCAAAGTCCATTCCGCACCGATGGGCAAGCTCTGCTACATTCACGCAGTAGGCGCTCATGCAGCTAATCCGCTTATCCGGAAAGGCGCAGGGCTGGTTCAGCGTCCGTTTGCAGGGGTTACATAAGGCGCATCCGCTGTAGCCAACGGCAAAGCCCTGAATTCCAATCTTACGGAGCTTGTCCATCAGCCGAAGGAGGGCGGCGTTGTGAGCCTTTTTGGAGGCTTGAATCCCTGCTTGATCCTCATACCCTTGGATTTCCCATTGGGAAGTCACTACCAGTACCAGTTCCTCCGCCATAACCCTGTTTTGCAGCTCCTGAACGGTTCCACAGTCCGGGGGACAGGAGTAGTTGGCGTTATACTTTCCGCATCGGTTTTCTTCACAGAACATCCGAAATTCCGGGACAATGGGCACTTGCTCCGGCGTAATCAAAGAAGCGATAAACCCTTCCGCTTCTGCTGTTTCCAAAATCTCTACTTCCGTCACAGATATCACCTCTTTTTGAGGATATCATAATTTCTCCCTCTTTTCAAGGCGGCTGGGGGAAAAATTCCCCGCCCTTGAAGCAGCAAGGGCGGGGGAGTGATGCTATTAACTGCCGATGGAGTTGCGCCCCAGGCGGCGGTTGTAGATGCGGGCGAGGCCGCCTTCACTGGTTTCCTTGTACTGGTGGCTCAGGTTCAGGCCGGTTTCTTTCATGGCTTTGCAAACCATGTCGTAGCTGATATTACGGCTTCCGCAGAGGAAATAGCTCAGGTTGCAGGCGTTCATTGCCCGCATGGCAGCTACGGCATTGCGCTCGATGCAGGGAATCTGTACCAGTCCGCAGATGGGGTCGCAGGTCAGACCCAGATGATGCTCCATTGCCATTTCCGCGGCGTATTCTACCTGATCCAGATTCAGCCCATACAGTTCCGCCAAAGCGGCGGCAGCCATGGAGCAGGCCGTACCGATTTCCGCTTGGCAGCCACACTCCGCGCCGGAGATGGAAGCGTTGCGCTTGGTCAGGTTGCCGATGATGCCGGCGGTGGCAAGGCCGCGGATAATTTGATCGTCGGTGAGGTGGCGGGTCTCCTGAATGTATTTGAGAACAGCGGGCAGCACGCCGCAAGCGCCGCAGGTGGGGGCGGTAACAATGGTGCCGTTGTCGGCGTTCTGCTCGGTAACGGCGTAAGCATAGGCGCAAATAATGCGGCACTCTCTCACCTGAGGTACTTCCGTTTCCAGCTCCTGCTCAAAGAGCATCTTGGCCTTGCGCTGAACGCCCAGCCCACCGGGGAGCGTGCCGGTAGCTGCCAGACCGTCGGCAATGCTCTGCTTCATGGCCTGCCAAACACCCCGCAAAAAGTCCCAAATCTCAGGCCCTTCGTTCATTTCCACATAATCGCTGAGGGTATGAATGTAGCGCCACTTGCAGAAATCCGCAATTTCCGCAAAGGAATTTTCCGGGTAAACCTCCTCACCCTGAATATCCTCCCGTCCGGGAATCCGAATGTCGCCGCCGCCAATGGACTCTACCCGCAGCCGGTGGGTTTCCTCGCCGCCTTTAATGGCAATAAAATCCAGCGTGTTGGGGTGGCATCCGTGGAGATTCTCCTTAGAAAAGATGATTTCCGTAGGCAGGGGGGCGAGGACTTCCCGCAGTACCCGGTCGGTGCCGTGGCCGATGCCGGTTTTGCTTAAAGAGCCGTAGAGGATGACCCGAAAGCCCTCCGCATCGGGATGTTCGCTCTTGAAGATATGGGCAGCCCGCTCCGGGCCCATGGTATGGGAGGAGGAAGGGCCTTTGCCGATTTTATAGATTTCACGGATAGAACGCATGGAATGCTCCGCCTTTCTATGTCTTTCTAATCTTTAGTATAGCAAAATGCAGGACAAATTACAACGGCTTTCCATAATAATCCTTGCTCGCTTTCAGAGCCTCAAGCGACAACTCTCCTGCCAGCTTGAACAGGGCATCCGCCATCACCTGCTCGGCAGTCTTTCCTGCGGCTCTGGCAATTCTTTGATAGAATAGCGCCACGGTGTTATTCAGGTGCAGCGTTACCTCGGTCATAAATGCCTCCTGAAAATTACTAAATATATGCTTTCCATCCTATGCAGGGGCTTGACAGGTGTGATAAAATAAAGTGTAATGAAAATAATACCATTTTTGAGAGGATGATAAAAATGGCGAAAGATAAAAAGGTAGAGCAAATTACGGATATGGAGGTAGACTTTGCCCAGTGGTTTACCGATGTATGCAAAAAGGCTCAGCTTATTGACTATTCTTCCATCAAGGGCGTGTTTGTTTACCGTCCTTATGGTTATGCTATCTGGGAGAACATTCAGCACATTCTGGATGCCGAGTTTAAGAAGGTTGGCGTTGAGAATGTTTATATGCCCCTGCTGATTCCTGAAAGCCTGCTGCAAAAGGAGAAGGATCATGTGGAAGGCTTCGCTCCTGAGTGCGCTTGGGTCACCATGGGCGGCAGCGAGAAGCTGGAGGAGCGGTACTGCATCCGCCCCACTTCCGAAACGGTATTCTGTGAGCACTTTGCCAATGTGCTGCAGACCCACCGCCAGCTTCCCATGAAGTACAACCAGTGGTGCAGCGTGCTCCGCTGGGAAAAGACCAGCCGCCCCTTCCTGCGCCATCGTGAGTTTTTGTGGCAGGAGGGCCATACCATCCATGCTACCGCCGAGGAAGCCAAGGCCTTTACGGAAACCATGCTGAATATCTATGCCGACTTCTGCGAGAATGTTCTGGCTATGCCTGTTACCCGTGGACAGAAGACCGACAAGGAAAAGTTCAACGGCGCGGAGGCTACCTATACCATCGAGTGCATGATGCATGACCGCAAGGCTTTGCAGGCCGGCACTTCCCACTACTTTGGCGACGGCTTTGCCAAAGCTTTCGGCATTGAGTTTACCGACAAGAATAACCAGAAATCCAACCCCTACGAAACCTCTTGGGGCGTTTCTACCCGCTTGATTGGCGGCATTATTATGACCCACGGAGACAACAACGGTCTGGTTCTGCCTCCCAAAATTGCCCCCATTCAGGCCATTGTTCTGCCCATCGCCCAGCACAAGGAGGGTGTTCTGGAGGGCGCAAGCGCAATTCGTGACCGTCTGATTGCCGCCGGTATCCGCACGAAGATGGATGACTCCGACAACTCCATGGGCTGGAAGTGCGCTGAGTACGAAATGAAGGGCGTGCCCCTGCGTGTGGAATGCGGCCCCCGGGATTTGGAAAACGGCCAGTGTGTGCTGGTGCGCCGTACCGACCGGGAAAAGGTGGTTATAAATCTGTCCGATTTGGAAACCGCTGTAGCCGAGCAGCTTGCCATTGTTCAGCAGCAGATGTTCGACAAGGCCAAGAAGAATCTGGACGAGCATATCTACGAAGCCCACTCTCTGGAAGAAGCCAAGGCTCTGCAGGAAGCAAACGGCGGCTACATCAAGACTATGTGGTGCGGCGATTTGGAATGTGAGCTGAAAATGAAGGAGGTTGCGGGCATGAGCTCCCGCTGCATCCCCTTCGCTCAGGAAAAACTGGACGATGTATGCCCCTGCTGCGGTAAGCCCGCCAGCAAGATGATCTACTGGGGCGTAGCATATTGATTTTTGAAACAGGGCTGCTCGCAGCCCTGTTTTGCTTTAGGGAAACTCTGAATAAATCGTCTGCGGCTGGAGGGCGAATCTTTTGCCACATCCGTTCAGTTCTAAAAATGGGAAATACACAAAGTATTCCACCATTTTTAGAACTTTCGGCTGAGCCAAAATCTTCTGCCCCCAGCTCTTGCCGATTTAATCAGAGCTTCCTTGGAAAGGTGGAAGAATATGAAACGGCTGCTTTCTTTATGTTTGATGCTTGTGTTAACCGCTGCTTTTGCCGCCTGCACGCAGGAGCAGCCCTATACCCCCATCATTGCGGTGGATACAACCCCTGTCCCTACTACCACCGTAGAAACCACTCCGCCGCCTACAACTCCTTTGCCTGCCACGACCCCTGTGCCAACTACTACAGAACCCCCGGTGAAACGCCTCATTGTCATTGACCCCGGCCATCAGGCCAAGGGCAACTACGACAAAGAGCCCATCGGCCCCGGTGCTTCCGAAATGAAAGCGAAAGTCTCCAGCGGAACACAGGGCTGTGTTACCGGCCTTGCGGAATACGAGCTGAATTTCATGGTGTCGTTAAAGCTGAAAGAAGTCTTGGAGCAGCGGGGTTACGATGTAATTTTAACAAGAGACAGCCACAATGTAGACTTGAGCAATTCTCAGCGGGCGCTGCTTGCCAATGAAGCCGGGGCGGATGCCTTTATCCGTATCCACGCCAACGGCTCCGAGGATAGCTCCGTCAGCGGCGCTATGACCATTTGCCAAACTCCCGAAAACCCGTACAACGGCTATCTCTACGCCCAAAGCTACGACCTTTCCGTCTGCGTGCTGGATGGTATGGTTGCGGCAACCGGCTGCAACCGGGAATTTGTTTGGCAAACCGATACCATGAGCGGCATCAACTGGTGCGCCGTTCCCGCTACCATCGTGGAGATGGGCTATATGTCCAACCCTCAGGAGGATTTGCGCCTTTCCCAAGAGGACTATCAATGGCAAATCGCCAATGGCATTGCCGACGGCATCGATGATTTTTTTGCCGGCCGCTGAAGCCGATACAGGGGAACGGGTTGCTCACATTAAATTCTGTTGACAAACGGTCGGTATACCGATATAATATAATAAAGGGAAGGGTGGTGTAAATGAACCTGCAAGAGTATATTGACAGCCGAAATATAACCAAATACCATCTGTCACAAATCAGCGGCGTTCCCAAAACAACCATTATGGATATATGTTCCGGTAAAAGCTCTTTGCAAAAATGCTCTGCCCGCACGGTGCAACAGCTTGCAAAAGCGCTGGAGTGCACAATGGAATATATTATGTCTTTGGATACAGCAGATAAAGGCTATGACAAGGAAACGGGGTTGCCCATAAATAAAAAGTATCTCGAACGCGGTCTGCCGCCGTACCTGCAATCTTCCTTGGAAAATATGGCTGCTTCTTGGAAAATTGTAGACAGCGGCAAAAAAGACTACCATTGGGATATGTACTGGAGCGAATTAAACGCAGATATTAACTCTGCCGAAGTTGAGCAGGAAATATCTACGGAACAGGCTTGGTATTTGCGTGAAAAATATTTAAGGATGAAACGAAGTGACTAACCGATGATTGACTTTACCAATCTTCCCATTCGCAACAAGACCTATGCAGGCGCAAACGGCAGTAAGATTTCCGTATTGTATAACGGTGAATTGTATATGCTGAAATTCCCCGCCGTTCCCGCTATCAATAAGCAAATGAGTTATGCAAACGGTTGCGTGTCGGAATATCTTGGATGCCATATCTTTGAAAGCATTGGTATTCCGGTGCAAAAAACTCTGCTTGGAACTTATACTAAAAACGGAAAGCAGAAAGTCGTTGTAGCCTGTAAGGACTTCACCGCAGGCGGGCTCGTGCTTCAGGATTTCGCTTCCCTTAAGAACACAATTATTGATTCCACCCACAATGGTTACGGTACAGAACTGGGCGACATTGTAAAAACCTTGGAGGAACAAACAGCTATTGACCCTAAAATATTGACCGAATGGTTTTGGGATATGTTTATTGTCGATGCTTTCATCGGAAACTGGGACAGACACAACGGCAACTGGGGCTTTCTTTATAACACCGTTACCGACGAAATCACACTTGCCCCTATTTACGATTGCGGCAGTTGCTTGTTCCCTCAAGCCGACGAAGTTATCATGCAAAAGACTTTGGATGATTCCGCTGAGCTTGAAATCCGCGTCTTTGAAAGACCGCTTTCAGGTCTAAAGATTAACGGACAAAAAATCCAGTATTTTAAGTTTATATCTTCTTTGGAGAATGAAGATTGCAACAAGGCGTTAAAACGGATACTGCCTAAGATTGATATGGAAAAGATTTATAGGATTGTAGATGAAACACCTTTTATTTCCGATTTGCAGAAAGATTTTTACAAAACGATACTTCGGGAACGAAAGGAACGGATTTTAGTTTTTTCTTATCAAACACTCCGCAAGCGTGAGCATTCCGAAGAACACGAGCATTAAAGCAGAATACAACTTAACAACCGCAACGAGCCGATGGAATTGTCCCATCGGCTTTTTTGCGCCCCAAATTACAGAAAGAAGGTAGGAATATGAATAGAACCCCCCAAAAATGCTGCGCCGCTTGTATCTCCGGATACCTTCGTAGGAGAAAAGAGGAAACGGTGCAACCCTTGCGGGGTTACACCGTACCAACATAGGGATTACTTCCTTTTGAGACTGATCCGAAACGGGCAGCCCGTCTTTTATCGCTTCCAGTCCAATATTTTCTGTACACCGGCTAAAAAGGCTTCCAAGTCCTCCTCGCTGGTATCCCGGCAAAGGGAAATGCGGAAAGAGCCGTCCATAACGCTGTCGCTGAGCTTCATGGCCGTCAGCACATGGCTGCGGTGACCTTTGGCACAGGCAGAACCGGCGCTGACGCAGATTCCGGCATCCTGCAAAATGTTGATGGAGTTCTGGGTAGGTACGCCGGGAATGGAAAGAGACAGAATATGGGGCGCTTCGTGGCATCCGTTGATGACCACACCCTCCATATTGCTGAGCTTTTCCACAACCATATCTAAAAGCATCTTTTCCCGGGAAATATCTGCCTGAAAAGTAGCGCTGACAGCGGCGCAAGCGGCGGCAAAGCCCATAATCGCGGGGGTAGCCTCCGTGCCGCTGCGCATACCGTTCTCCTGACCGCCGCCGATGAGAAAAGCGGGAAAGCTTTTGAGCCTTGGGCTGATGTACAGCGCACCGGCCCCTTTCGGGCCGTGTACTTTGTGGGAGGATACGGAAATCAAGTCAGCCCCCAGCGTTTTCGCGGAGAAAGGAACTTTCAGAAAGCCCTGTACCGCATCGGTGTGGAAATAGGCACCGGGGCATACCCGGTGGGTCAGTTTTGCCATTTGGCTGATGGGCATAACCGCTCCAGTTTCGTTGTTGACCATCATAATGGAAACCAAAATGGTATCCTTCCGCAGGGCAGCTTTCAGACTGTCCAAAGTGATACGCCCCATGCTGTCCGGCTGCAAATAGGTTATTTCAAAACCTCTCGCTTCCAAATCTTTCATGCAGTTTAAGATGGCGTGGTGCTCAATGGCGGTGGTAACAATGTGCTTGCCCCGCTTGCCCATGCGCTTGACGGTGCTGAAAACCGCCCAGTTGTCGGCTTCCGTGCCGCCGCTGGTAAAGAATACCCGGTCTGGCTCTGCACCCATAGCCTTTGCCACCTGATGCCGTGCGTTTCGGAGTTGGGCGGCTGCGTCAAAGCCAAAGCCGTACAAAGCGCTGGGGTTGGCCCATTGCTCCGTCAGCGCCTGATTGATTGCCGCTACCGCTTCCTGACAAGGCTTTGTGGTAGCGGAATTATCCAAATATATCATTCTATTCTCCTATTTTCCCACGCAAAAACGCTCAAAAATCCGCGCTGTAATGTCTTCTCTTACGGTTGCGCCGGTTACTTCTCCCATTGCTTCCATGGCTTGCTCCACATCCGTCAGCACCGCATCGGGGGTAAGCCCCAGCATCAAGCCCTGCATGGAGCGAAGCATGGCTTCATAAGCTCTGCGAATAGCGTCATACTGCCGGGGGTTGGTAAGAATCGCGCCATCGCAGGGGGAAGAGCCAGCAAACAGGGTCTCTACCACATCTTTTAGCTGCTCCAACCCCTCGCCATTCTTGGCGCAAACGGGGATGACCCATTGGAAAGGCAATTCGCCGGGCTGAACAACCTGGCCGATATCCGCCTTGTTTATCAAAGCGATGGCATTTTTGGCATCCATGCAGCTATCCATAACCGCCTTGTCTTCATCCGTAAGGGGCTGAGAGCCGTCGCATACGAAAATTACCAGATCCGCTTCTTCAGCCGCTTTCTTGGAGCGTTCCACGCCTATGGCTTCTACCACATCCTTCGTTTCCCGGATGCCTGCGGTGTCAATCAGCCGCAGCCGGGTTGTGCCCAGCATGACGGTTTCTTCCACGGTATCCCGGGTGGTGCCGGGGATGTCGGTAACGATTACCCGCTCAAAGCCCGCCAGAGCATTCAGCAGGCTGGACTTGCCCACATTGGGCTTGCCCACGATAGTGGCAGCTACGCCGCTTTTGAGAATCCGGCCTTGCCCGTAGGTTTGCAGCAGCGTATAAAGCTGCTTTGCGTTTTCTTTCAGGACTCCCCGGTAGCTTTCCAGCGAGAAATCGTCAATATCCTCATCGGGATAGTCCAGCACGGCGTGAAAATGGCTGCACAAATCGGTGAGGCTTTGGTATATGGGGTTCAGTTTTCGCTGGAGCACACCGCCTACCTGCCCGGCTGCGTTGGCAGCGGCATCGGCGGTATCCGCTTCAATCAAGTCAATGACGGCTTCCGCTTGGGTCAAATCCAGTTGACCGTTCAGAAACGCCCGTTTGGTAAATTCCCCCCGCTTGGCAGGTCTTGCCCCGGCCAGATACAGCGCTTCCAGCCCTGCGGCCAGCACGGCAGGGGAGCCGTGGCAATGAAATTCTACGGTATCCTCCCCGGTGTAGCTGTGAGGCCCCCGGGTATATACTGCCATACATTGGTCAATGGTACGCCCATTTTTATCCTGCAAAAGGCCCAGAATCAGCTTGCGGTTTGGTGCTTCCCGAAGGGGCTTGCCGCTGCGGCAAGTAAAAACTTTTCCGCCGATTTGGGCGGACGCAGGCCCGCTGAGCCGCAATATCCCGATGGCGCTGACGCAGTTGCCCGTAGACAGGGCGGCAATGGTATCGTTCATAACATTCCTTCTTATTCTAATTGTTTCCAATCATTATACAATGTGTAAACATTCTTTGTAAAGAGTAATATTACTGGTTTTTGACTTTACAAAAATGGAAGGGTATGGTATCCTCTAGGAAAAAGGAGGATTGGATTATGAAAAAATTGATTTCCGTAATTCTATTGTTCGCCTGCCTGCTGTCTATGGCAGCTTGCAGCAACGGTTCCAAGAAAACCCCGGAGACTACCCCGGCCCCCACCGAACCGGAGCTTACCATTGACGATATCGACTTGCAGACCATGCTCTACCTTCTGGACGATATGTCCGGCATTCAAGTAGGCTCCTACTGCTATCAGGAAGAAATTACGGCAGAGAATGTCTCTTTTGTGCTTGGCAGCGAAGGGTTCGATTTGCCTTTTGAATCCGCCAGAGCCTATCTGCCCACCTTTAGCACGACTGCCTTCGTTTTGGCAGTATTCCGTCTGGAAGAAGGGGCCGATGCCCAGGCATTTGTGGATGGCTTAAAGGCCAACGCCAAGCCTGACCGCTGGATTTGCGTCCATGCGGAAGCGGTGGAAGCGGAGTATATTGGCAATACGGTTATGTTCGTTATGAGCAACGAGGCCGGTGCACAGAACCTGAAGCAGGCTTTCGCTAAGATGAACGAGCCGGGCTTCCGGGTGGAAGACAACCTGATTGATCGTCTGGAAGGCCTTACCATGGACAAGCTTTACGGCAAGCTGTACGAAACCTACAGCGTTGCCATGTACGGCTTTATGGACGGTGAGGACTTTGGCGCGGTAAATAACAATACCGGCTATGGCCTGTCCGACCTGAACCCCAGGGACTATATCGATTCTCTGGTAGATACCGGCTACGCTCCCGCGGAAGAATATGACGGAGAAAGATCCTATCTGCTGGCCATGTTCCGGCTGGCTCCCGGCGTAGATTCCGCCGCTTTTGCTCAGGAGCTTGTATCCTGCGTGGACAGCTCTGAACTCAAGGGCGAGGGTCAGCAGTATGTGGTTGCATGGAGCGACGATGTGGTAATCTATTATGTCGGTTCAGGCAGCTATGCGTGGAACAGCATGGCGCTGGAACATGAACTTTCCGGCGTTTACCGCATGGAAACCGATGGGGTAGAGGGCTGGTAAATCTACATACTCTGAGTGGAAGGCTTCGGCCTTCCACTTTTTTGCATATTTTTCCCAATGACTGCAAATACTACGCAGCGAGGTGGGATTATGGATTGGGAACTTACAGGCCGTGACAGCCTGACGGACAAGAATATCCGTGCCGTTTTTGAGGGCGCGGCGGATTTTATCCCCCGGGAGCTTCGCTGCGGAGAATTTACCCTCTACGCCTATGCCATTGACGGTCTGGTTTCCGGGGGCGATACCTCGGAGTATATTCTAAAGCCGATTACGGAGCATTTGCGCGCGCCTACTATGGCGCAGCTCTATGAAAGAGCGCTCCATGGCGCGGTTTATAATTCTGTTGCTGATGACTGCAAGGACTTAAAAACGGTTTCCTTAAAGCTGGTCAACGGGTTCTGCGTTGTGCTCTTTCCGGGAGCCGGTGCGGTTGCCTTCGAGGTAAAAACCGGAGACAAACGAGGCCCCTCTGCTCCGGAGGTGGAGAATACTGTCAAAGGCCCAAAAGATGCCTTTGTGGAAACCATCCGCTCCAATACCAGCCTCATCCGCCGCCATCTGCGCAGCCCGGATTTGCGGATTTATGAAACCAAGGTGGGGAAACGAAGCCTTACCAATGTGTCGGTGGTGTCTTTATCGGGCGTTACCAATCCCTCATTGGTAGAGAGGATGAAGGAGAGATTGCAAAGCATTGATGTAGAAGGCTTTCTTTCCCCCTCAGCGGTGGAGGAATATATAACCGGCTCCCGAAAAACCCCCTTCCCTTTGATGCAATACACCGAGCGCACAGACCGCTTCTGCCAAGGAATTTTGGATGGCCGGGTAGGGCTTTTGGTGGACGGCTTGCCTTTGGGCTACCTTGCCCCTGCGGATATCGGCTATTTAATGGAAAGCCCGGAGGATCGGGGCATGGACTATATTTCTGCCTCCTGCATCCGCCTTCTTCGCTATGGGGCGCTGCTAATCAGCCTGCTGCTTCCGGCGGTGTATGTGGCCATGGCGACCTTCCATCAGCAAATGATTCCGTTGCCGCTGCTGCGCTCTATTATCGAGAGCAAACAGTCCGTTCCCTTTTCTACAGTCGTTGAAGTGCTGGCTCTTTTGGTTGCCTTTGAGCTATTGCAGGAATCCGGCGTCCATTTACCCCAAGCCATCGGCCAATCCGTGTCCATTATCGGGGGCATTGTTGTAGGCACCGCGGCGGTGGATGCAAAAATCATTTCTCCTGCCGCTCTGATTGCCGTCAGCGTGGCGGGCATCTGCGGTTTTGTCCAGCCAAACCGGGATTTTGCCCAGGCGGTTCGCCTTTGGCGCTTTGGCTTGGCGGTATTGGGAGCCCTTGCCGGGCTTTTTGGTGTGACCGTTGGCTTTGTGCTTCTGCTGATTCATTTGTCCGGCCTTACTTGCTTGGATGTACCCTATCTAGCCCCCTTTTCTGATGGGGATAGCTGGGGGATTTTCCGCACCAGACTCAAGAATGATATTTTTCGCCCGGAGCGGCTGAATACCCAGGACAGGAGGCGGCAAAAGTGAAGCGTTGGATTGTGTTTATGGTTGTTACCGTTCTACTGGGCCTTTTTATCCGTGTAGAACCTACCGGAACGGATGTAGCCGCCCTGGAGCCGGTAAAACTTTTGTATGTGGATAGCCGGGATGGCGTTTATTTTTTATCTACAGATACCGGGCAGCAGGGCCGGGGCAATACGGTTTCCCGAGCCATATCCGATTTGAAGCAGACTACTGCCGGGAAAATCTATCTGGATACTGCCCAGCACCTTTTAATATCCCGCTCTGCTTGGGAAGCGGTTGACAGGCTTTCCCAGCATCTCCGGCCGGATTGCAGCGTGACCGTTGCTGAGGGCATACCCGATGTAGAGAAAGCCTCCTCGTTTCTGGATTCGCATAAGCCGGATTTTACCCTAAACGATTTCCGGGCCGGGGAGAAAAAGGTTCCTGTTTTATATTTTGGGGATGGAGGAATGCGCCTTGAAAAGTCATGAGATATCCCCCAAAGCATTTACGGCATGGCTGGCAACGGCTATGTTGGGGCCTGTAGCCATGGTGTCGGCGGTATCCTCTTGGAGTTCCGTGTTGGTATCATCCATTCTTTGCGGCGTACTCTGCGCTTTTATTTACCGCTGCTGTGATGGAGGTATGCGAAAGCATAAATTATATAGTGGGCTCGCCCTGATATGGAATGTATATGCTGCGGCTGTGGTAGCAAACTGGGGAAGTATCTGTTGGCCGGGAAAAGGCGGACAGGTTGTGGTTCCCTTGGTTCTGATTGCCCTTGCGGCAATTTCTGCCTACAATGGCACCCGGGGCGCATCTTCTGTAGGAGCAGCCTTATGCCCGCTGTGTGCGATTATCTTTGCCGTTGTACTTGCCTGCGGCGTGGGAAATCTGCAATGGCATAGGATAACCCTTTCTACAGCAGCCCCTGGGGGAATGCTCCTGTTTGTGTTTCTGCTTCCTCTGGCGGCGGTTGCCATACCTCGACAAAGGGGGGCAAAAATAGGCGGTGCATTGGCAGGAATTGCTGTGTTTGCGGTGCTTATCAGCGTTGCGGTAATTGGTACTCTGTCTCTGCCTGTAGCCCTTACAAGGGAAGATGCATTTTATGAGTTCTCCAAAAGCCTTCAAATCTTCTCAGCGGTGCAGCGCTTCGAGTCCATAGCGGCTGTAGCGGTCACCTTGAGCGTCTACGCAATGCTGAGCTTGCTGTTAAGCGCGGTAGGGGAGCTGGGGGAGAGTATTTATGCTAAGAGCGGAAAATGGATAGTGCTTGGGGGCGCGGCAGTAAGCGCAATCATTGTAGTTATGGGGTATGGGATAAGCTCCAAATATGTTGCGATCCTGTCGTTATTGGTATGGGCAATCGGAAATGTGCTCAATCAGGCGTTTCCGGAAAAAAGGTGAAAAATCGTGAAAAAGGTGCTTGACATTTCCCCTTCCGTCTGATAATATATCCCAGCGCTCGATTGAGGGCACTGAGATGTAAAACTAACACAGAAAAAAGTCAAAATACTTGAAAAAAGGTCTTGACAATGCCCTGAACCTGTGATAGTATAAGCAAGCTAACCGCACGGCGGTCAGCAAAGTTTGTACCTTGTAAATTGAATAACGCAAAGACGAACTATAACAC
>JBJDYH010000082.1:0-3898 GCA_051867135.1 Faecousia sp.
CTATATACCTATCAGTCTTTACTCATCTTCCGGCGGAAAAAC
Source organism: Faecousia sp. (assembly GCA_051867135.1). Taxonomy (GTDB): domain Bacteria; phylum Bacillota; class Clostridia; order Oscillospirales; family Oscillospiraceae; genus Faecousia. Next base: position 43 of record JBJDYH010000082.1, read on the forward strand.
TGCCCCCAACAGTGTAAATCCGGACCTAAAAAGCTCATTAATAATTGATTCGGATGTGTATTCTTCTCCCCAGATTTCGAGCTGCCGTTTGTCTACGGTGTACAATCCTGTTTTCGGAATTCTATCATCTGTTATTACAGTTGCAATCCCGAATATATTCTGATGGCTGCTCAGTTCTTGTTGCATTTTCTGATGTTCGATATGATACTCAGGGTGCATTGCAAGGGTATTTTTGTCATATAGAATGACCGGTTGAAATTGCTTACGTACGGTTAGTGCCTCATATTTTTTTGCATAAACCATCTTGTTAGGAAAGAGTTTTCCCATTATTTGGGTGTATATCTCTTTATACAATTGTAAGATTGAAATTGCAACATACATATTTACGCTTGTATCGTTCTGATCATTATTCAGCAAAAGGATTCTCATTCTCGCACTACCATCAGCCATTATCTCTAGGAAGTTGTTTGTATGCGCAGGCAAATGACCATTTGTAGTTGTCACCCCACCGGGAGTATAGACTATGGAATTACCCACTCGTGAAAGACTGAATGTTCGCATCGGATCTTTGAGCCCAGTAGCTATGACCTTCAAATCCACTCCATTGAATTCATCTAGGGCAGCCTGGAGATCAGACACTACTAGCGAAAAACCCATGTCAATGCATCCATATATGTTATTTGTGTTTTCTGGAATTGGTGGTATCGAGATTTTTGCTTCCGTTTTTGCCAGCAGTTGTTCTCTCTTGCTATAGATTTGGGAAAGCCTAATAGAATCTTTTATGACAAACGATCCAGAAGATAGTCTTTCGCAGATTTTCCCACTGCCGGTTATATACGGAGGTTCTGCTCCCTCGTCAATCTTGATTACATATATCACATTTGTACCAAAGGTGAATTTTTTGACATCAAAAGGCGGCGTCGGAGTAATGGAATCATGAATTAAAGTGTGGATTCTTTGCTCGGTCCACTCTTTGCAGCCTTCTATTTTCTTATCATCCGAGATGCCAAGGAAAATATATCCGCCAAAAGTATTCGCAAACGCAGAGATTTCTTCTGTCAGTTTTTTGTTAGCAACTCTGTCATCCTTAAATTCAAAATAGAAGGACTCATCAAAATCATGATCTGAAAGCACTGACTGAATATCAACAGCCTCTAGTTTTGCCCACTCTTTTCCATTGATATTGACCATTCTGTTCACTTCATTTCAGATAAATATTTGCAAAAAAGTGATGCTAGATTAATTTAGTTCCTCACAGCTCTTTCATAATCTCAACAAACTGATCCATCGTATATGCACCATCAATGCCGAACTCGCGGTTCTTGAATACCATGAAGTAACGATAATTCTGCCCGCACTGCGCTTGCCATTTGCGCCCCAGCTTCAGCTTGCGTTCGCTGTCGCTGTTGTCACGATCGTCGCCCTTATATTCGATAAGCACCAGCCTGCCGGAGTTGGTCATCACCATGAAGTCGGGGTAATGGTTGATGTATCCATTCAGATGGAAATCGTTGCGTTCAATGATCCGATGCCACCATTTCACATTTTCCAGCGCAACTACAGCATCAATCAGCTCGTGCTCTTCGTTGTTCATGTCGTCTTTCTCGGCTTCATACAGAGATTTCGGGATGGAATCTGTGGTCTGCGCCGGTGTAATGACCGGACGAAGTGTTTCGCTTTCCATGCACACGATTTTCCCCGTATCCAGCCAGCGGAGGAACTGATCCTCCCGGTAAGCTTCCTCAAGACCTTTGATCTTCTCCTGTATTTTTGCAGCATAGGTGGGGATTGCGGTTTCCATTGCCGCCAGCTCATCAGCAGTCATACCAGCAACAATGCGGCGCACATAGTCGTTGATCTCCGCCGCAGCGTAGCGATTATTCCGATTGATCTGGGAGCAGAGCATCTTAGTACAACTTTGAATTTTCTGCTCCGGCGGCAGCTGTGCCAAACGATTGCGGATATATTCGCTCAGTTCACTGGATGCCCGCTTATACTTGGGGACAGCTTCCCCATGTTCTTCCACATCCACACGGTACATATCACCGGTAGCCAATTCAAAACGCACCTGGGCATCCTGACCTGCCAAGGAGAAGCCTTCGGAGAGGTTTTCAGGCTGAAGCAGTTCATATTCATCGCCAAACAAATCCGGGACAGAACGCAGGAAGAACTGAGGAAGGCGGAGTTCAGAGACCTCTTTTGCAAAATGTGCCTGAATAGCATTCTGTTTCAGCATATCTCCAAGTTCACCTCCCATGAATCCATCATCCGGTGTGCTGACAGCCTCAGTATAGCTTTCGGCCTGCTGTGTTGCCTTCTGAACCATCTGGGTAACAGAGGATCCAGCTGCATTACTGCTTTCCAGAGCAGTTCTCACTTCCTGTGTGTTTACATCTTCAAATGTATCCTCTGCAGGCGTTGGCTCCATGGGGATTTCTGTCTGCACAGTTTCCGGCTGGACAGGTGCCTGCGGGGTCTCAATCACTTCACCGATACGATAATCTTTGCGGCTGAAACCTGCCTTGTTCAGACCTGCAACGATTTTCTCCAGTGTGCTGTGGAAATCCACGGAGTTTGTCAGTACATAGGATGTATTCAGCAGCGCAGATGCATGCCGCATGGCATAGGGCTGACGCAGAATCCGACCCAGAATCTGCTCCACATCCACAGTGGAGGTACGGTTTGCCAGCGATGCCAGAATATAGGCAAAGGGGCAGTCCCAGCCTTCCTTCAGAGCATTGACCGTGATGATATACCGAATCGGGCAGTCTTTGCTCATCAGGTCCCTGCTCTTGAGGTCATCCACATTAGATGTCTTGACAGCAATCTGCTCTTCCGGGATGCCCATATCCATCAGCAGGGCTTTGATCTTATCAAAGGTATCACTATTGTCGGAAGTTTTGGGCTGTGCCTGGAACAGCACAATGGGACGGATGTATCTGCCGCCTGCTTCCTCTGCAGCAATGGCTTCCTTTTCCAGGCTGCCGCGGAGCTGGATGGCATCCTGAATGACGCTCTGCCGGGTTGTACGGTTGTACACCACCACCGGAAGCTTCACCATATGCTCCTTTTTCAGTTCCCGTGCGTCCACATAGGAGATGATATTGCTGTTCTTTCGGGGTGTTGCTGTCAGATCGAGGACAAAGGACGGGTTCAGATTGTTCAGCATTTCCACACTGAGGTCAGAACCGGCATTGTGACTTTCGTCCACAATCACCACCGGCTCCAAATGCCGCAGTACCTGAATCAGCGCTGTATCGGGTGTATCTGCCAGCAGGGCATCCTTGTCCTTAAAGAATTCCGCAAAACGGAACAGGTTGCCGTTCTCCTGATAGACTTTGCGAACATCCTTTTTCTTGCTGTCAATTCGCAGCGAACCATAGCTCATAATGCAGACCGTCAGCATTTCCCGCACGGTATCCGGCGAGAAGTTCTGACCGTTCAGCAGCATTTCCTTTGTATAAACGCCGACACGCCCAGCAAAATCCTGATCCAGTTTCTGGCGGTACGGATGATTTACGTCCGACAGATTGCGAACTGTCTGCGTCAGAATGGAATCACTGGGCACCAGCCATACCACAACCTGCGGTTTCCCGGCGGGCATAGCGTCGAAAATACGCCTGACGGAGGCACAGGCCATGAATGTCTTTCCACCGCCGGTGGGGACCTTCATGCACACATGGGGCACCCGCTCAATGGCATTGTTGTAAGACGGCACACCACCCAGGCCCACCGCCACATCCTTTGCAAACCAGTATTCCCGCCATGCAGAATACAGGTTGGTGCCGCGGTTGACACAGGCTAAGTATGCAGACAGGTCACGCATGACTTGCTTTTGGTAGTTATTGAGTTCCAT
>JBJDYH010000083.1:0-17578 GCA_051867135.1 Faecousia sp.
CGGCGGTGGGGATGCCGTATTTCTTCATCAGGTTCTTGGAGAACACCTTGCTGCCTTCAATGATGGCGGCGTTGGCTCTGGGGCCAAAGCAAGGGATGCCCTTTTCTTCCAAGGCATCCACGCAGCCCAGAACCAGAGGATCGTCCGGGGCCACCACGGCATAATCAACGGCGTTTTCCACGGCAAAATTCACAATGGCAGGAATGTCCTTTGCGCCGATGTTTACGCAGGTAGCATCCTTGGCCATGCCGCCGTTACCGGGCAGGGCAAATATCTCGGTAATGGACTTGTTTTCTTTCAGCTTTTTAATGATGGCGTGCTCTCTGCCGCCGCTGCCAACAACAAGAATTTTCATAAGTAACTCCCTCAGTCAGTTTTCTGACGGCGATTAGTGGTGGAACAGTCTCATGCCGGTAAAGGCCATGACCATATTGTTTTTGTCGCACTCGGCAATGACCAAATCGTCACGGATGGAGCCGCCGGGCTGGGCAACATACTGCACGCCGGAGGCATAAGCCCGCTTGATATTGTCGGCAAAGGGGAAGAACGCATCGGAGCCAAGGGCAACGCCCTTGAAAGAGCTCAGCCACTCCTTACGCTCGCTTTCCGTCAGCTTCTCGGGCTGAGAGGTGAAGTAATTCTGCCATACGCCCTCGGCGCACACATCCTCTTCGTTGCCGTTGATGTAGCTGTCAATCACATTGTCCCGCTCGGGGCGGCCCATGGTGGGGATAAAGGGCAGGTTCAAAGTCTTGGGATGCTGGCGCAGGAACCAGGTATCTGCCTTGGAGCCTGCCAACCGGGTGCAATGGACACGGCTCTGCTGACCTGCACCCACGCCGATGGCCTGACCGTTGTAGGCAAAGCACACGGAGTTGGACTGGGTGTACTTCAAGGTGATCAGAGCCACTACCAAATCCCGCTTGGCGCTTTCGGGCAAATCCTGATTGGCAGTCACAACATTTTCCAGCAAGTGACTTCCAATCTTGAAATTGTTGCGGCCCTGCTGGAAGGTAATGCCGAATACCTGCTTGGTCTCCTGCTCAGCAGGAACATAGTCGGGGTCAATCTGCACAATATTGTAGCCGCCCTTGCGCTTGGATTTCAGGATTTCCAGAGCCTCCGGCTCGTAGCCGGGAGCGATAATGCCGTCGGAAACCTCCCGGGCAATCAGCTTAGCGGTGGTAACATCGCAAGTATCGGAAAGGGCAACCCAGTCGCCAAAGGAGCAAAGGCGGTCAGTGCCCCGGGCACGGACATAGGCGCAGGCCAGAGGGCTTTCGTCCAGACCTTCCCAGTCCTCCACAAAGCAGGCCTTTTTCAGGCCGATGTCCAAAGGCAGACCCACAGCGGCAGAGGTGGGAGAAACATGCTTAAAGGAGGTTGCTGCGCACAGGCCGGTAGCCTCTTTCAGCTCCTTCACAAGCTGCCAGGAGTTGAAAGCGTCCAGAAAGTTAATATAGCCGGGGCGGCCATTGAGAATGGTAATGGGCAGGTCGCTGCCGTCCGCCATATAGATGGAAGCAGGCTTCTGGTTGGGGTTGCAGCCGTATTTCAGTTCAAAATTCTTCATAATGGGCATCTCCTTACTTGCGGTGTTTGTTGAGAATGGTCTGCTTGTAAGCGCCGGTAGAAAGGTTCGTGTAGCGGACGAACAGAGAAATCTTGTTGTCCTCATTCAGGCTTTCCCAGAGCATAGCGGTAAAGGCTTCCATATCATTGTCCATAGCCACCCGCTCAGGCTCGCCCTGAAAGGTAGGAATCACGGGGTTGCCGTCACAGACATAGGTGTGGATGAAGTGACCGAGGCCGGCAGTTGCGGGGTACTCATAGAAGTACCGGGCGCAGGCATTGCCCTCAGGGTCGGCAGCCTTGAGAATGGACATTTTGTAGGAGCCGTCCCCCGCCTGCAGACCGGAGATGCGGGGTGTCCAGTTGGGGCCGTCATGCTCAAACTTCCGGGTACGCAGGGCTGCTTCCCAGCTTTCGCCCCGGGCAAGATACTCCCAAATGGTGTCGGTCTGGTCGCCGTTGGTGACAATCAAGCCGCAGCCGGCTTCCCGGACAGGATGGTAAATAATCAGGCTGGGGTCTACCATCAAGCTGGGGTCAAAAGCCTCGGTGCGGATGCCGTCATCTTCGTGGATGAATACCCGGTTGCGGCTGTTGACGCTGCGGCCCATGATGAAATAGGCGGCAACGGCATTCTGACCGTCCGGGGTGATGCCCAGAACGATGCCACGGCCGGGGTAAGCGTTGGTGGACAGCTTTTCCTGGAGAGAACCAATCTCGTATACGTTCATTTCTCTTTATCCTTTCTTACATACCATTTCCAGAGCCTGGGGCAGCAGAATCCACTCTGCCTGCTCCATAACTCGCTTCTGCAAAATCTCAGGGGTATCCCCCGGCAGGACTTCCACCGCTTTTTGGGCAATGATTTCGCCGCCGTCGGGAATTTCGTTGACAAAGTGTATGGTAGCGCCTGTCACCTTCACGCCGTATGCAAGGGCTGCCTTATGGACACGCAGACCGTAGAAGCCCTCGCCGCAGAAGGAGGGAATCAGGCTGGGGTGCACATTGATGATGCGCTTGGGGTACGCGTCCGTAAAGTGGGGGCTGAGAATGCTCATAAAGCCCGCCATGACGATAAAGTCAATGCCTTTCTCGGTAAACAGGCCAATCATGGCATTTTCATAGGCAAGCTGGCTTTCGTAATCCTTACGCAAAACCACAGCGGTTTCTACCCCGGCGTTTTTGGCACGCTCCAAGGCGTAGGCATTGGCATTGTTGGAAAGCACAAGACATACTTTCCCGGATTGCAGAATCCCGGATTTTTCGGCATCCAAAATAGCCTGCAGATTGGTGCCGCCGCCGGAAACCATAACGGCAATTTTCTTTTTCAAATCATTTCCCCCATTCACGGCAAACCGCCTGTAGCAAGATTCTCACCACAGGCAGTTTATTTGATTAAATAATGGCAATCTTTTCCTCGCCCTTGACGATTTTGCCGATGACATAGGCGGTTTCGCCCTGCGCCTTCAGAATCTCCAGGGACTTCTCCACCTGGTCGGCAGGCACAACAATGCTCATACCAACGCCCATGTTGTAGGTGTTGAACATATCCCGCTCAGGGATGTTACCGGTGGCGGCAATCAGGTCAAAAATAGGCAGAACACGCACGGCGCTGCGCTGGATTTCGGCGCACAGGCCATCGGGAATGCTGCGGGGAATGTTCTCGTAGAAGCCGCCGCCGGTAATGTGGGAAATGCCCTTCACATCCACCTCGTCCAGCAGCGCCAGCACGGACTTTACATAGATTTTGGTAGGCACCAGCAGAGCTTCGGCAATGGTCTTGCCCCCCAAACACTCGGGCTTGGTGTAGAGGATGGGGTCGTTATTGTCGATATTAAACACCTTGCGGCACAGGCTGAAGCCGTTGGAATGGATGCCGGTGGAAGCCAGCGCAATGACCACATCGCCCTCGCGCATACGGGTATTGTCCAGAATCTTCTTCTTATCCACAACGCCCACCGCAAAGCCGGCCAAATCGTATTCGTCAACAGGCATCATACCGGGGTGCTCGGCGGTTTCGCCGCCAATGAGGGCGCAGCCGGACTGCACGCAGCCCTCGGCAACGCCGCCTACGATGTCAGCGATTTTTTCGGGAATGTTCTTGCCGCAGGCGATATAGTCCAGGAAGAACAGGGGCTTCGCGCCGCAGCAGATAATATCATTGACGCACATAGCCACGGCATCCACGCCGATGGTATCGTGCTTGTCCATCAAAATAGCCAGCTTGACCTTGGTGCCGCAGCCGTCGGTGCCGGAAACCAGCACAGGCTCCTCAATACCGGCCAAATTCAGGCCAAAGCAGCCGCCAAAGCCGCCCACATCGTCAAGACACCCTTCATTCTTGGTGCGCTTGATGTGCTTTTTCATCAGCTCTACCGCCTTGTAGCCTGCGGTAATGTCCACACCGGCAGCCGCGTAGCTGGCGGAGAAAGAGTTCTTATGTTCCATGGTAGGTAAGCTCCTTTTTTTATTCTTCGCCTGTCCAGCAGTAGGTACAGACCTTATCTTTATCCAAGCCGATGGCTTCCAGCAGACCGTCCAAGCTCTGGTAGCCCAAAGAGTCGAAGCCCAGCTCCTCACAGATGGATTTCAGCAAGCATTTGCCTCGCTGGGTGCGTCCGTCGGCGTACTCGGCAAGATGGTTCTGACCCTCGTCCCCCTCCAGCTTTTGGATGGTTTTCCGGGAAATCAGCTCCATCTCGGAATTGCTCCGGGAGAAGTTCAGGTACTTACAGCCATACATAATGGGCGGACAGGCCGAGCGCATATGTACCTCTTTGGCACCGCTCCGGTAGAGGAAATCCACGGTTTCCCGAAGCTGGGTGCCGCGAACAATGGAATCGTCCACCAGCAGCAGCTTCTTGTCCTGAATCAGCTCCGGCACGGGAATCTGCTTCATTTCCGCAACGAGATTTCGCATTTCCTGATTGGTGGGCATAAAAGACCGGGACCAAGTAGGGGTGTACTTCACAAAGGGGCGGGCAAAGGGCTTGTGGGAAAAGTTGGCATAGCCAATGGCGTGGGGCAGGCCGGAATCCGGCACGCCGCATACAGAGTCTACATCCGGCAGGGTTCCGGCGGCCATTTCTTCCCTTGCCATGATCTCGCCGTTGCGGTAGCGCATGACCTCCACATTCTTGCCCTCGTAGTTGGAATTGGGGTAGCCGTAGTAAGTCCACAAAAAGGCGCAGATTTTCATTTTATCCCCGGGGGCGGAAAGCTGCTCTACCCCATCTACGGTAATCTTCACGATTTCGCCGGGGCCAAGCTCGTAATAATCCTCATAGCCCAGCTTGTGATAGGCAAAGGACTCAAAGGACACACAGCACCCGTCATCATTTTTGCCCACAAGCACAGGCAGACGGCCCATACGGTCACGGGCGGCGATAATGCCGTCTTTCGTCAGCATCAAAATGGTGCAGGAGCCGTCAATCACGGTCTGAGCATGGCGGATGCCGTCCACCAGATTGTCCTTCTGGTTAATCAGCGCTGCGGTAAGCTCCGTAGCGTTGACTTTGCCGGAGGACATGGCGGCAAACTGATGGCCGGGGCCGGAAAAGGTGTTTTCCACCAGCTCCTCAGCGTTATTGATAATGCCAACGGTGCTCAAAGCAAACATACCCAGATGGGAACGAAACAGCAGGGGCTGGGGGTCGGTATCGGAAATGCAGCCGATGCCGGAGTTGCCGCCCAGCTTGTCCATATCCCCCTCGAACTTGGTACGGAAGGGAGTGTTTTCAATACTGTGGATTTGGCGCTGGAAACCGCTCTCGCTGTCGTAAAAGGCCATACCGCCACGGCGGGTGCCTAAGTGGGAGTGGTAGTCCGTGCCGAAAAAGACATCATATTTGCAGTTTTTGCGGGAGATTGCCCCAAAAAAACCACCCATAATTTAGCCCTCCTTTGAAAAATGCCAATGCCGGCACGGGATTTGGGAAGATTGCCCCTCCCCTGCCGGTATTGTTACGGTTGATTGCGTGAAACGCAGACAGTTCCGGGCCCGAAATCTCATCGAACCCTATAACTGTTACAGTCTTTCCATAATGGAAGAATCTTTCAGCAGTACACCCTCGGCATCCTTAGCCCGCTTGGCATCCAGCCTGGCGGCAAGCTCGCCGTCGGAAACAGCCAGAATCTGGGCAGCCAGCAGCGCCGCGTTGGCACCGCCGTTGATGGCTACGGTAGCCACGGGAATGCCGGTAGGCATCTGCACGGTGGACAGCAGCGCGTCCATACCGTCCAGCATAGCGCCCTGACAGGGAATGCCGATGACAGGCAGCGTAGTGTTCGCGGCAATGGCACCCGCCAAATGGGCAGCCATACCGGCGGCGGCGATAATCGCGCCGAATCCGTTAGAGCGGGCATTCAGGGCAAAATCTCTTGCCTCCACCGGGGTGCGGTGGGCAGAATACACATGGACTTCAAAGGGAATCTCCAAGGATTTCAGCATATCCGTTGCCTTCTTTACAATAGGCAGATCGGAATCGCTTCCCATGATAATACCAACTTTTTTCATAAAAAATCTCCTTAAAAAGCGTTATACTAATTCTTTATTAAAAGATTTCATCAGCAGCGCAGGAATATTGGCATAAGACAAGGCAGAGGAGCGCCGCCATACTGTATGTATGGCAAGCGACGATAACGAAGTATTGTGCCAATAGACCAAGCTGATATGAAAGATTTTAATAAAGAGTTAGTATCAGTAAAAAAGGCGCACTTAGCTAAGGATTGCTAAATGCGCCCAGACGGTCGGCAAAATTTGGCTGTTCTCTGTTCCCCTGTGGTGACCCACACTTCCGTCAGTTGCAGAAAGCAGTACCTTTTGTATGCTTAAATTTTACCACGGCGCAGGAAAGACTGTCAAGGATTGTCGCATTCCGGCGAACATTTTCGCCCTTTTGGCTACGAAAGAGGGAGCTTGTCCCCTGCTTTTTGGTGAAAAAGTAAGGGTGTTATTTTTTCTTTTTTGCTTCGCAGTAAATGCAGCGGTAAATGCCGTTTTCGGGGCTGACGCACTTGAAAACATGGTCCAGCTCCTGCTCCGTAGAGCTGATGCACTTGGGGTTGTCGCAAATCAGCTCGTTCACCAGAATATCCCCGTGAGATAGTGTCTGCTTGGGGGTTTTTGCCTCCTCCAGCAGCTTCAAAATCAGAGCCATGCGCATGAACTTCCCGTTCAGGGCTTGGCGGAAATAGGCGGCTCTGGGGTCGGCATCCACCTTGACGCTGATTTCGTTCACACGGGGCAGCGGGTGCAGCACCCGCATGGTGGGCTTGGCGGGAACCATCTTCTCAGCGGTAAGAATATAGCTGTCTTTCAGGCGCTCATACTCGTCGTAGCTGTCAAACCGTTCCCGCTGGATGCGGGTCATGTACAGCACATCCAGCTCCGGGATGGCCGCCTCCAAAGAGGTAACCTCCCGATATTCCAAACCGTTCTTATCCAGCACCTCATACTTGACATACTTGGGCAGTCTCAATTCCTCCGGGGAGATCAGCACAAACTTGACACCCTGATAGCGGCTGAGGGCGCCGATCAGAGAATGCACCGTGCGGCCGTATTTCAGGTCGCCGCACAGGCCCACCGTCAAGCCCTCAAACTTGCCGCACTCCCGGTAGATGGTCAAAAGGTCTGCCAAAGTCTGGGTGGGATGGCAATGACCGCCGTCACCGGCGTTGATAACGGGAATGGTGGCTGCCAGAGAGGCTACATAGGGCGCGCCCTCCTTGGGATGGCGCATAGCCATAATATCGGCGTAGCAGGAAATCATTCTGGCGGTATCGGAAACGCTCTCACCCTTGGCGGCGGAGGAGCTTCCGGCTTCGGAAAAGCCCAGCACATTGCCTCCCAGCTCCATCATAGCGGCCTCAAAGCTCAGGCGGGTTCGGGTAGAAGGCTCGTAGAAAAGGGTGGCCAGCTTCTTGCCCCGGCATTTGTCGGCATATTTTTCAGGGTGCTCGCTGATGTCACAGGCGGTATCCAAAAGCTCATAAAGCTCTTCTACGGAAAAATCCGTAATGTCAATCAGGCTTCTCATGCTTTTGCACCGTTTACGGCGAGGTAGGCCTTGATGCGGTCTACATTTTCCCGGTTGGCTTCATCCTCTTCCAAGTATTCAATGATGTCGTACACATCCACCACGGAGTATACCGGGAAGCCGAACTGCTCCTCGATTTCCTGCATAGCGCCCTTTTCGCCCTGTCCCCGCTCCTTGCGGTCAACCATGACAAAGGTAGCGGCAACCTTAACGCCTTCCAGATTTCTCAGAATCGCCATGCTTTCCCGGATAGCGGTACCGGCGGTAATCACATCTTCCACGATGACCACTTCTTCCCCGGCCTGAGGCACATAGCCCACAAATACGCCGCCTTCGCCATGGTCCTTGGCTTCCTTGCGGTTGAAGAAGAAGGGCACATTCAGGCCGTTCTTGCTCAGAGCCACGGCAGCGGATACCGCAATGGAAATGCCCTTGTAGGCAGGGCCGTAGAGAACGGTGGGCTTGCTGCCGATTTTCTCAAAATACGCCTTGGCGTAAAATTCGCCCAGCTTGGCAATTTCCTCGCCGGTTTTAATCATACCGGCATTGATGAAATAGGGAATCTTGCGGCCGGACTTGGCGGTAAAGTCGCCAAACTTCAGTACACCGGCCTTTTCCAGAAACTGAATAAACTCTCTTTTGTAGCTTTCCATTTTTATCCTTTCTTTATCCGTGCAGGCCCTTTGCCTGCCGCACCATATCTTCTACCACGATATCATATATTTCACCAAGGCCGGCACAATATTCCAAAACCAGCCAAGGCTCATTGGTGTGAAAATGGATTTTAATCAAATCCTCATCTCCGACAGCCAGAAGGCAGTCCCCTTTAAAATGCTCCAGAAAGTAGTCGCTGATGGCATCCTCGTCCAAATCAGTTCCTTCAATCAAAAGCTGAGTATCATAGCGATATCCCGTCATGGCGGTATCCTCAATCACAGAACTCCGCAACGCAGCGCTCGTATGCGGCTACGGGGTCGGGCGCGGCGGTGATGGGTCTGCCCACTACGATATAGTCAGAGCCGATGGCCTTGGCCTGAGCGGGAGTCATAACCCGCTTCTGGTCGCCCACATCGCCGTCGGCAAAGCGAACGCCGGGGGTAACGGTCAGGAAGTTCTCGCCGCAGCGCCCATGCACCTTGCCGGCTTCCAGCGGGGAGCAGACAATGCCGTCCAAACCGGCATTCTTGGCGGTTTCGGCGTAGTGCATGACTACCTCGTCAATGGGAGCGTGAATCATCAAATCCCGCTCCATGCTCTCCTGGTCGGTAGAGGTAAGCTGGGTAACGGCAATCAGCAGAGGACGGCTGCCGTCCGGGCGGGTCAAACCCTCCAAGGCGGCGCGCATCATGGCGGTAGTACCGGCGGCGTGGAGGTTGCAAATATCCACATCCAGACGGCTGAGAACTGCCATGGCCTTCTTTACGGTGTTGGGAATGTCATGCAGCTTCAAATCCAGAAAAATCTTGTGTCCCCGAGCCTTAATTTCCCGCACGATGGCAGGGCCTTCGGCGTAGTACAGCTCCATGCCGATCTTCACAAAGGGCTTTTTCCCGGTGAATTTGTCCAGAAAGCTGAACACCTGCTCGGCGCTTGCAAAATCGCAAGCTACAATTACATCCTTACCCATTACTTTGCGCCTCCTATGATTTCGTTCAAATTATTGACTCTATACTGATCCATCACCCCGGGAAGTGCTTCGATAATATCCCGGCAGATGTAAGGATTTACAAGGTTGGCCGCGCCCACTTCCACGGCGGTTGCGCCCGCCATCATCATTTCCAGCACATCTTCGGCGCTGGATACGCCGCCCATGCCCACCACAGGGATACTTACGGCGTTTGCCACCTGATACACCATCCGCACCGCCACCGGGAAGATGGCGCTGCCGGAAAAGCCGCCCATTTTGTTGGCGATCACGGGACGGCGGCGGTTCAGGTCGATTCGCATACCCAAAAGGGTGTTGATCAGGCTGATACCGTCGGCACCGGCATCCTCGCAGGCCTTGGCGATGGAAACGATATCGGTAACATTGGGAGAGAGCTTTACAATCACCGGCTTGGTGGTAACGGCTTTCACCGCCTTGGTCACTTCCGCCGCCGCTTTCGGGTCGGTGCCGAAGCTCATGCCGCCGCCGTGGACATTGGGGCAGCTTACATTCACTTCCAGCCAGCCCACCTGCTCCTGCTTGTCCAGTTTTTCACAGGTGTAGGCGTAGTCCTCCACGGAGAAGCCGGAAACATTGGCCATCACCGGCTTGTGGAAAACCCGCTTCAGCTTGGGAAGCTCCTCGGAAATCACCTTTTCCACGCCGGGGTTTTGCAGGCCCACGGCGTTGATCATGCCGGCGGTACACTCGGCAATGCGGGGGGTGGGATTGCCGAAACGGGCCTGCCTGGTTGTGCCCTTAAAGGAGAAAGTACCCAGAATATTGATGTCGTAAAGATCCGCGAACTCATAGCCGTAGCCAAAGGTGCCGGAGGCGGGAATGACAGGGTTGTCAAGTTCCATGCCGCACAGGTTCACGCTCATTCTGCCCATAAGATTTCCTCCTTTTTCATCACGGGGCCATCCTTGCAGATGCGCTTATAGCCCGTCAGAGTCTTGCAGGAGCAGCCCATGCAAGCGCCGAAGCCGCAGCCCATCCGCTCTTCAAAGCTCATTTGGCCGGAAGTAAGGCTGGAACGGTACACAGCCTTGAGCATAGGCTCAGGGCCGCAGGTATAGAAGTAGGTATAGTCCATGTCCTTCAGGGCATCGGTAACAAAGCCCTTCACGCCGTAGCTGCCGTCCACAGTGGTGACAGTAACCTGGCAGCCCAAAGCCTTGAACTGCTCTTCGTAGAAAATCTCCTCTTTGGTATTAAAGCCCAGAATGACCTGTACGCTTTTGCCCATGGCAAGAAGCTTTTTGGCAAGCAGGTACATAGGCGGCACGCCCACGCCGCCGCCCAGAAGGACAGGCTTATCCCCTGCCAGGGTCAAATCGTAACCGTTGCCCAGGCCGGTAAGGATGTCGAGGCTGCCGGAAGTCATTTTGCTTAAAGCCAGCGTCCCCTTGCCTACCACCTTGTAGACAATGGTAAGAATATCCCCCTGGACATCGCACACGGAGATAGGCCGGCGCAGGAACAGGCCGTCAAGCTGAATATTCACAAACTGACCGGGAGCGGTAATGGCAGAGGTATCCCCCCGCAGCTCCATGCGGTATACGCTGGAAGTCAGCGCCTGATTGCTGACAATCTCAAAGATACTTTGCTTCATGTATATTCTCCTTTCCTTCAAGGGGATGGATGCACCGAAGGGGTCAGCAGATTTCTGCTGGCCCCCGGTGTTTAAGCGTCGATGGTGGAAACGGTAAGCGTCGTTTCCTCCAGAACATCCAGCAGCACCCGGACGGTGTCCAGAGCGGTGAAGATGGTTACATTGTTTTCGGTAGCAAGCTGACGAATCTGGTGACCGTCGGTATCGCTGCTGTCGTCGGCAGGGTCTTTGGTGTTGATGACATAGGCGATATGACCCTGACGCAGCGCATCGGGAATCTCGTTGGAGCCGTCGCTGATTTTGCCCAGCACATGGGTACGGATACCGTTACGCTTCAGGAAGGCAGCAGTACCGGCGGTAGCTTCGATATTAAAGCCCAGATTGTAGAAGCGGCGAATCAGGGGCAGAGCCTCCTGCTTGTCGGTATCGGCAATGGTAGCCAGCACGGTGCCGTAGTTCTGCAGATGCATACCCGCAGCCTGCAAAGACTTGTACAGGGCGCGGTTCAGCTTGTCGTCATAGCCGATGGCTTCGCCGGTGGACTTCATTTCGGGAGACAGGTAGGAATCCATACCCCGCAGCTTGTTAAAGGAGAACACAGGGGCTTTGACATACCAGCGCTGCTTTTCGTCGGGATAAATATCGAAAATGCCCAGCTCCTTCAGGCTCTTGCCCAAGATAACCTCGGTAGCAATATCCGCCAGAGAGTAGCCGGTAGCCTTGCTCAGGAAGGGTACGGTACGGGAGGAGCGGGGGTTGACCTCGATGATGAACACATTGTCGTCCTTGTCCACGATGAACTGGATATTGTACAGGCCCACAATGCCGATGCCCAAGCCCAGCTTCTTGGCGTACTGGAGAATAATGCCCTTGACCTTGTCAGAGATGGAGAAAGCGGGGTAAACGCTCATAGAGTCGCCGGAGTGCACGCCGGTACGCTCCACCAGCTCCATAATGCCGGGGACAAAGACATTGGTGCCGTCGCAGATGGCATCCACTTCCACTTCCTTGCCGGAAATATACTTATCCACCAGCACAGGGCGGTCTTCATCGATTTCCACCGCGGTACGCAGGTAGTGGCGAAGCTGGGTTTCGTTGGCGACAATCTGCATGGCACGGCCGCCCAGAACAAAGCTGGGGCGCACCAGCACAGGGTAGCCGATTTCAGCGGCGGCGGCAATGCCGTCCTCGATTTTGGTAACGGCCTTGCCCTTGGGCTGGGGAATGTTTAGCTCGGAAAGGAGCTTTTCAAAGGAATCCCGGTTCTCGGCCTTGTCGATGGCGGCGCAGTCCGTACCGATGATTTTTACGCCCCGCTTCATCAGAGGCTCCGCCAGATTGATGGCAGTCTGGCCGCCCAGAGAAGCGATGACACCCTCGGGCTTTTCAAACTCGATGATGTTCATAACATCTTCGGGGGTCAAAGGCTCGAAGTACAGCTTGTCGGCGGTGGTGTAGTCGGTAGAAACCGTTTCCGGGTTGTTGTTGATGATAATGGCTTCGTAGCCGCACTTCTTAATGGTCATTACCGCATGGACGGTGGAGTAGTCGAACTCCACGCCCTGACCGATACGGATGGGGCCTGCGCCCAGCACCACGATTTTCTTCTTGTCCGTAAGAATGGAAGCATTCTCGCCGGTGTAGCTGGAGTAGAAATAAGGAATATAAGCGCCGGTGTGGCAGGTATCCACCATGCGGAATACGGGATAGAGGTTGTGTTTCTTGCGGAAGTTGTAAACCTCCAGCTCGTCGCACTTCCACATACGGCCTACATACTTATCGCTGAAGCCCATCTTCTTGGCGGCGGTAAGAGTGGTCAGGTCAAAGGGATTGGCTTTCAGAGTTTCCTCCATGTCCACAATCCGCTTGATGGCTTCCAGGAAGAAGGGGGTGATCTGGGTCAGCTCGTACACCTTTTCCACGCTGACACCCCGGGCCAAAAGCTCCGCAATGGCGTAGATGTTATCGTCCCGGAAGGTGGAGATGTAATTCATAATCTCCCCATCGGACATATTGTCAAACTTGGACAGGTAGATGTGGTTCACGCCGATTTCCAGAGAGCGGATGCCCTTGAGCAGGCACTCTTCCAGCGTAGAGCCGATGCCCATAACCTCACCGGTGGCCTTCATCTGGGTGCCCAGTTGGTTGGAAGCGGAGGCAAACTTATCGAAGGGGAAGCGGGGCAGCTTGGCAATGACATAGTCCAGAGAAGGCTCAAAGGAGGCGTTGGTATTGGCAATGGCAATCTCGCTCAGCTCCATGCCCACGGCAATCTTGGCGGTGACCCGGGCAATGGGATAGCCGGAAGCCTTGGAAGCCAGCGCGGAGGAGCGGGAAACCCGGGGATTGACTTCAATCAGGTAATATTCGCTGGAATTGGGGTTCAGAGCGAACTGGACATTGCAGCCGCCCTCAATTTTCAGCTCACGAATCAGCTTGATGGCAGAATCGTTGAGCATTTTGTAATCATGGTCGGAAAGGGTCATAATGGGGGCCACTACCAAGCTGTCGCCGGTGTGAACGCCCACAGGGTCGATGTTTTCCATGCCGCAAATGGTAATGGCATGGTCGGCAGAGTCCCGCATGACCTCGAACTCAATTTCCTTGTAGCCCTTGACGCTCTTCTCAATCAACACCTGATGCACAGGAGAGAGCTTAAAGGCATTCAGGCCCACTTCAATCAGCTCTTCTTCGTTGTTGGCAAAACCGCCGCCGGTGCCGCCCAGAGTAAATGCCGGGCGCAAAACCACAGGGTAGCCAATGCGGTTGGCGGCTGCCTTGGCCTGCTCCAAATCGTAGGTAATTTCAGAGGGGATAACCGGCTCGCCAATGCGCTGGCACAGCTCCTTGAAAAGCTCTCTGTCCTCGGCCTGCTCGATGGAAGCAGAGCTGGTACCCAAAAGCTCCACACGGCACTCTTTCAGGATGCCCTTCTTTTCCAACTGCATGGCAAGGTTCAGGCCGGTCTGACCGCCGATGCCGGGAACGATGGCATCCGGGCGCTCGTAGCGAATGATTTTGGCGATATATTCCAAAGTCAAAGGCTCCATATACACCTTGTCGGCAATGACGGTATCGGTCATGATGGTAGCGGGGTTGGAGTTGACCAGAACTACCTCGTAGCCCTCTTCCCGCAGGGCCAAACAAGCCTGCGTACCCGCATAGTCAAACTCCGCAGCCTGACCGATGACAATCGGGCCGGAGCCGATAATTAAAATCTTCTTGATGTCCGTTCTCTTAGCCATGATGTTCCTCCTGTTGATAAACGATTTTGCCGTCACATACGGTCAGCAAGCACTTGCCGTAAAGCTTGCGCCCTGCAAAGGGGGTTGCGTGACCTTTGGAAATGAATTTGTTGGGGTCTACCGCTTCGCAGGCATCCAAATCCCAAATGGAATAGTCATTTCCCATAGGGATATTGAACCGCCGGCGGGGGCCCACAACCAAAAGCTGATAAAGCCTTTCAAAGGAAAGGATGCCGGGCTTTACAAGGTAGGTATACAGCGCCGGGAAAGCCGTTTCAATGCCCACGATGCCAAAAGCGCTCTTTTCCAAGCCCCGGGACTTTTCCTCCGCGCTGTGGGGCGCGTGGTCGGTAGCAATCATGTCGATGGTGCCGTCCAGAACTCCCTGAATCAGAGCTTGCTTATCCTCCTTGCTGCGGATGGGCGGGTTCATCTTAAACCAGCCGTCCTCCTGCAGCTCGCTGTCGTCCATAATTAAATAGTGGGGGCCGGTCTCGCAGGTGACATCCAAGCCCTCGGCTTTTGCCTTCCGAATCAGCTCCACGCTTTCTTTGGTGGAGATGTGGCAAACATGGTATTTTACCCCGGTTTCACGCACCAGCTCCAAATCCCGGGCAATTTGCCCCCATTCGCTTTTGGAACAGATGCCCCGGTGACCGTGGGCCTTTGCATACGCCCCATCGTGGATATAGCCGCCACGAAGGAGCGTGTTATCCTCGCAATGGGCTACGATGGGCAAATCCAGCGCTTTGGCTCGCTGCATAGCCGAGCGCATCATTTCGTCCCTCTGCACGCCTCTGCCATCATCGGAAAAGCCCTTTACATTTGGGGCCATGCCCTCCAAATCCGCAAGGACTTCTCCCTTCTCCCCTACTGTAATCGCGCCATAGGGGTACACATGGATACAGGCATCCCGCTCTATGATAGAAAGCTGCTTATCGAGGTTTTCCACGCTGTCCGGCACCGGGTTCAGGTTGGGCATGGTACACACAGCGGTATAGCCGCCCCGGGCAGAAGCCAAGCTGCCGGAGAAAATCGTCTCTTTATAAGAAAAACCCGGCTCACGGAAATGCACATGCACATCACAAAAGCCGGGAAAAACAGCAAGATTATTAGAAACAAAGGAAGCAACAGCACCCTCTACCGCAGCAGAGGAAATAAAAGAGGTAACGCCCATAGGATTCGCCAAATCTTTCAACTTTAAGCGCATCATAAAACAGCCTCCTGCTCAACCGCATTTTGGACATTATACACCAGCGCAGCAGGTTTGTAAAGGGGCAAAAACAGATTATTTTGTGTTTTTTGACGGAAAGCGAGAATTATCCCCCTGTACCCCAGTCCTGCACATCCAAATCATAAAAGGGGTACTTTCGATGCCAGCCGGTGCTGTCTTTTACAAGGGTGCTGCGGTGGCTGTTCAGCAGCTTTACAATATCATAGACATCGATCCAGATTTCGCTCAGGCACTCCTTCTGGCTCTCGTCAAAAATAAGCTGCAAGCCAAAATGGAGATGGACGGTTTCAATGTTGTTCACATTCTCTTTGTCGGAATACCCTGTGCGGCCCATGAAGCCAATCAAATCACCGGCCTGCACCTGATCCCCCACTTCCAGCCCCTCGGCAAAGGGATGGTCTTTTTGCAGGTGGGCATAGTAATAGTAGCGCTTATTATCATAGGAGCGGATACCAATGCGCCAGCCGCCGTAGCGGTTCCAGCCCATAGCTTCCACTACCCCGCCCTCCACGGCAACAATGGGCGTACCGGCGCCGCCCATCATATCGTGGCCTAAGTGCTTGCGCTGAAAGCCGAAGCTGCGGCTTACGCCGAAATCGTCACAATGGGCAAAGCCGTAACCCGCTGCTATGGGGCAGAAGGCTTTCAGGCCATAATACTGCTTTCGCTCCCCATTGATTTCAATTTCATAGCTGCCAACGAGGCCCCCCAAAGTGGCGGTGTAGGCTTCGTGGTAGTAGCTGTAATGCTTATAAGTGTCCCCCAGAAGCTGCTGGGGAGATTGATCCCCCTGCAAATCCTTCGATGCCTTCTTTACGGAGCTTAGGGGGCACTTTCCCCCGGTGCGGCAGGCAGCCAGCGCCAGAATATCAATCCACGGGGTATGCTTTTCCTGATCAAAAGTAAGAATATCCTGATCCAGAGCATATTTTAAGGATTCATAGGGAACCTGAAAATCCACCCAGCGAATGGGCTTTGCGCTCACGCTTACCGACAGCATCGGCAGCAACAACGCAATCACCAAACAAATACAAATCCGCCGCAGCATACCATCACCTCTTAAGGCTAGGTTACCCTGCGGCGGGAAATTTAGAGCTGTTAATTATTTCAAATCTTTGCGGATGCCATCGGCAATGCGGTAGATATCCTCCATTGTGGAAATGGAAGATATCTGGGTTTTATAATATGCGGCGTGGGCTACGCCCCGTAAGTACCATGCAAAATGCTTGCGGGCTTCCAAACAGGCAATTTTTTCCCCCTTATCTTGGTAGGCAAGCTCAAACTGGCGCACCGCCACATCTACCCTTTGGGCCAAAGGCGGGCGCTCAGGCGCTTCTTCTCCCCGGAGGGCAGCAGCGGCTTCCCCGAAAATCCAGGGGTCGCCAAAAGTGGCTCTGCCAATCATAACACCGTCGGCGTGCGTCCATTTTTGGCATTTTACGGCGGTCTCACCGCTGACAATATCTCCGTTGGCGATTACGGGAATGGATACCGCCTCTTTTACCTTGCGGATGGTATCCCAGTCCGCTGCCCCGGAATAAAGCTGGCTGCGGGTGCGGCCGTGGACAGTCAGCATATCCGCGCCGCTGTCCTCCATAAGCTTGGCGAACTCCAGCACATTGATGCTGCCCTTATCCCATCCCAAGCGGCATTTTACCGTGACCGGCACATCCACCGCTTTTTTTACGGCCTTGACAATATCCGCAGCCAAAGAAGGCGTGCGCATCAGGCCGCAGCCGTCCCCGGAATTGGCGATTTTGGGCATGGGGCAGCCCATGTTGATATCCAGAAAGTCGCAGCCGGAAATTTCCAAAGCAAGCCGGGCACCTTGGGCCATAATATCCGGGTCGTTGCCGAAAATCTGAGCGCCGCAAACCCCAACCGGGGTCTTTTTCAGCAGAGCGGCGCTCTTTTTATCCTGATATACAAGGGCGCGGGAGCTGACCATCTCGGTAACGGTAATGTTCGCTCCCATTTCGGCGCAAATGGTGCGGAATGCCCAGTCCGTGACCCCGGCCATAGGGCCAAGAGCCAGGGGTTTTTCAATTTCTATCTTCCCAAGCAGCATGGGCATTCCTCCCTCTTTTGTGAATATCGGTTTTCATCATCTGCTAGATAAATTGGAATTTGGTTACTTCATTTCTTTTTCAAATCTAAAGAAATAATTGTTCTCCTTTGGAATGTTGCCTGCGGTTTCACTTATTTGGTGTGGGTCTTTGTGCTTAGGAT
>JBJDYH010000084.1:0-3872 GCA_051867135.1 Faecousia sp.
AGGAGAATGGAATAATGGCAAAGAATGTGATGAATCTGGTGAATTTCGTCCGGGGATGTGAGCCGCGAAGACCCAAGGATCTTTATACACCGGTTCGTGAGGAGATTCGGATCAATCGAGAAAACGGGCTGAAAAGTACCTTCCTGCTGCAATATGATGCCTTGATCCGTCCGGATTTCCAGGAATTGTTGCTGCGCGAGCGTGGGGATGATATGGAACTGGGTCTATGGTTTGAGATGTGCAGACCACTGACGGAAGCAGTCGGGATTGAATGGCGTGGCCGTCCCGGTTTTGACTGGGACTGGTATGTGGATCCTGGCTTTTTGCCTGCCTATACACCTAAGCAGCGGGAAGGCCTGATCGATGAGGTATTCCGTAAATTCCGTGAGGTATTCGGATACTACCCTCGGGTGGCAGGTTCCTGGATCCTGGATGCCCATTCCATGGCGTATATGAGCGATAAGTATGGGATGGATGCCTTCTGTATTTGCAGGGAGCAGCATGCGGTGGATGCCTATACACTCTGGGGTGGTTATTACAGCGGCGGATATTATCCTTCCCGCAGAAATATGCTTTGCCCGGCGCAAACCCGTGAGATGCAGATCGATACCCCTGTGTTTCGCATGCTGGGAATTGATCCTATTTATGGATACGACGAAGAAAAGCATATGCCGTCCATCGGTGGCTGCTACACCATGGAACCCTGCTGGCCTTGCGGTAAGAACCGGGATGTGATGGAATGGTACTTCCGGTCGTACTATACAAATCCCTCTCTTTCACTTAGCCATGCCACCACTGGTCAGGAGAACAGCTTTGGCTGGGATCGCATTGAAGAAGGCTACCGTTTGCAGGTAGAGATTATGAAACAGTACATCGCAGAGGGAAAACTTTGTGTAGAGACTCTGGGTGAGACTGGAGCGGCATTTCGTAAGAAGTATGAGAAAACACCAGCTTCAGCACTGTCCGCTTTGGAGGACTGGTCTAAGAACGGTCTGCAATCGGTCTGGTTCAGCTGTATGAACTATCGAGCAAATCTCTTTTATAAGGAAGGAAAGCTCTTTTTCCGGGATATGCAATGCTTCAATGAACAAGTGACAGAACCGTACTTCGATTCGCCCTGCCGTCAGTGGCAGGCGACCTACGGGAATTTGCCGCTGGTGGACAATCGGCTTTGGAGCGAGCCGGAAAATGAGGCTGCGCTGTTCCTTTCCGAACCTGTCGCAAAAATGGAAAAGATGAGGGAATTGCCACAAGGGGAGCTGGAGGTACAGATCGGATTTGCGGACGATCATACTGGGACAATCCTGTTTACTCCGGGGCAGATCATCTTTCACAATTGCGGAGCGATGCAGTGGAACTTTGGTAAAGGCACAATTCTTCGGTCGGTTGGGGCGAATCGAATGAAGTTCCAGTCCAATAATCTGACGTATGAACTGGGCGTGAGTGGTACGACACATCGTCAAGAAAACCGGGTGATGATTGAACCGACAGAGGGTGTCTTGTCGCTGCATTTTGTTGAAAGCGTGTAATCATAGTAGAAGGAGTTTTGAAATGACAGAACACCTAAATAGCCAAAATGTGTCTGGTGAGGATCCTGTAACACAAGAACTGTTCAGGAACCCACTTGCCTGTTACCGAGGAACACCCTTTTGGGCATGGAACAGCGAATTGGAACCTGAAAAGCTTGTGCAACAGATACATTGCTTTAAGGAAATGGGTTTTGGTGGATTCTATATGCATTCTCGCTCAGGCCTTACTCTGCCATATATGAGTGATGCTTTTTTGGATCGGGTTCAATTATGCGTAGAGCAGGCAGCTCAGATTGGCTTGGTTCCGCATCTGTATGACGAGGATACTTGGCCCTCCGGGTTTGCCGGAGGAAAAGCCGTGAAAGATCATCCTGAGTATCGACGCAGTTATCTGGTTTTTACGCCAAAAGACAATCAATCCGCCCAGAGAACAGTTGGGCGATATGATATTTGTTTAAATGAGGATGGCACATTAGCATCCTACCGTCTGCTTCAAAGTGGGGAACAGGCATCCTGTGCGGAATGGGTGGCTCAAATCAAGATTGAAGAGAATTCAGCTCGATTTGGTCTTTCTGCATATATCGATACACTAAACCCTGATGCAGTGCGACACTTTGTTTCGCTGACCCACGAAGCATATTTGAAGAAGTTGGGAACGCACTTTGGGACAACCGTTCCGTCGATTTTTACAGATGAACCCCGCATAACCCGCAATATGCTGCTGAAGAAAAATCAATCAACAGGTTTTGAGGAGGCGATTTTGTCATGGACGGATCAACTTCCCGAATCCTTTTACGAAGCGACGGGAACGGATCTCGTGGCCCACTTGCCCGAGCTTGTGTGGGATCTGGAGGGGCATAAACCTTCGAAGATTCGCTGGCAGTACTATGACCATGTGTCAGAAATGTTTGCGCAGGCATATTTTGGCACAATTGGTGCATGGTGCGACAATGCGGGAATTGCTTTTGCAGGCCATCTGATGGATGAGTATCCGTTGCATAAGTCGGTTGCGGTTTCTGGTGACGCTATGCGCTGCTATCGCAGCATGACCATTCCGGGAATTGATATGCTTTGTGGCAACCGGGAATACACCACCGCAAAGCAGGCACAGTCGATTGTCAGACAGATGGGAAAGAATGGAATGCTGAGTGAGCTCTATGGCGTCATTGGCTGGGACGGTGATTTCCGTGAGCATAAACTGCATGGTGATTGGCAGGCCACCCTTGGCGTGACACAACGTGTTCACCATCTGGCATGGTTCTCTATGCGAGGATACAGAAAGCGGGATTATCCACAAAGCATTTTCTACCAATCCCCTTGGTATCGGGAATATCCGTTGATTGAAGATCATTTCGCACGGGTTGGACTGGCAATGACCCAGGGTAAGGCTGTTTGCCGCATTGGTTTGATTCATCCAATTGAGACTTTCTGGCTAAATTGCGGAACAGAGGCTGGTTCAAGACCATCACTGAACAAAATCGAAGAAGACTGGAAAAATGTCACTGAATGGATTTTACTGGGTGGATATGACTTCGATTTTATCAGTGAATCGATGCTGCCGCAGCTATGTGAAGCGGGTAGCGCGCCCCTTCAAGTAGGCAAGAGCAACTATGATGTCATTGTAGTTCCGAACTGCGAGACACTCCGCCGCAGCACACTGGAGCGGCTGAAGCAGTTCCGAAACGATGGAGGTACGCTGATCTTTATGGGAGAACCTCCTGTATGTGTGGATGCTGTGCCGGATTCAGAGCCGATTGAATTGGCGAAGCGTTCAATTATCATTCCATTTGAACGCGATGCAGTTCTGGCAGCCCTTTCAGAGTTCCGGGATATCATCCTCCGGAATGAGGATGGAAGTGCTGTGAACGACCTTCTTTATCAGTTGCGAGAGGATCAGCACGGCAGATGGCTGTTCCTGGCACAGGGTAAAAAGCCAGATACGTCTGATGATATGACCGCAAGATCCATTCGATTGGAAATGAACGGCGACTGGACATTGGAGATCTACGATACGATGAGCGGAGATATCAAACCGCTCTATCCAGATTACGTGGACGATAAAACAGTCATAACGATTTCCTTGTATCCCCATGACAGCCTGTTGCTGCGGCTTAAAAAGGGAAAATCGGAAAAGGTGCCGGCTGTTTCCAATGTGAATTTCAAACATGAGATTCAGCTTGCCATTCCGAAGGAAAACAGCTTTACGTTGTCTGAACCCAATGTGTTGCTTCTCGATATGGCGGAGTATAAGCTGGACGACGAGCCTTGGCAGCCTGCAGAGGAAATCCTACGATTGGATCGCCGGTGTAGAAAAAAGCTGGATTGGCATGGAGGCGTCCAACC
>JBJDYH010000085.1:0-3861 GCA_051867135.1 Faecousia sp.
CTCACTGACCGTCATATTGGAGGAACCCACAAACAGGCAGACAATGCTCAGCACAACCACAGCAAGGAGCATCGTGAGGATAATCCCTGTGTTTCTTCGATTCCTCTTTTTTAGTCCGATAATCGTATCCATTTCCTGTATAATTCTCCATATAGTTATGTTTTTGATATCATAACACCAGGATTCCATCGGCGGAAGCCCCCTGGGGGGATGCAAACGCTATTTCTTCTGATTACTTTGGCATAGAACAGGGGGTGATACGAAATACAGTTTTTGCGGAAATAGCCTTCTATAACAGCTGAAAATAGCGGGAGAAATCACAAAAAATTGTGGTTTCTCCCGCAAAAATATTAGGTTGAATATCCTAAACATCTATTTTGCCGCTGCCCGACCTGTTCCATTTCTTTCCAAAGAATGACCGATTCCTCCAGACCTTTGCTATTTACGCTTCAGGCGATAAAAAAACAGGCTTTTCCAATGGTCAACAGAAATTGAAGCACGCCGACACAACAATTTCACTTTCCTGATGTCACCACCTTGTAAAGGCGGTGACATCAGGGAAGCAAACTGTCCAAGGGCAATCAGACAGCTTATCCTCACGATCCATGTAAGGGGGAATACACGGACCGAATATTGGCAAGATTATACCACCTACCAGCAATCTTCTGTTATCTCATTGCTGATAAAAGCTTCCATTGCTTCGGCGCAACTACGTTATTCTATTTTGATTGCTTTGATATTTCTGGAGCTGACTGGCTGTGGGAGGGCGCATATCTTTGGGCAAAGGCAACTCGGCAAGGGTCAGAACAACCGCCCAGCCGCCAAATCGTTGGGAAATATACTGCGCTCCGGGGACTTCCCGGGAAAACGGAGTATGCCCCAAGTCAGCTGCATATTGCCTGACATAATTCAGCAGTTCATCGTCAGTATCCGTTTCATGCTCTGCACCCCACGCCATATCCCGTTGAAGGCGTTCAGCCTTCTCAGCGTTGGAAATCGCCGCTTGCTTTAATCGGTTTTCCCGCTGTGTTTTCCGATTACTCCTTATTTCCTGTTTCAGCAATTTGGTCTGCCGCCTGTATTCGTCCCTATATATTTGTCTGCGTTCCCTTTTGGGCACACTGCGGGGCACAGGCAGGTCTGCGGCGTTCAGCAGCTTTATCCACCCGCCGAAGCGTTCTGATATTACCTTTCCCCCGATAACCTCCTCCATACAGGGTGCGCGACCCAGCTTTTCAGCGCACTGTTTCACGTAGTCGATAAGCTGCTGGTCGGTATCCGCTGCATGGTCTATACCAAACTGCTCATTGCGTTGTTTCAGAGCCATATTGGTACGCTCCCGAATTTGACTCTCAAACCATTCGCTAATCTGATCCCCGACATAGTCTTTCTTCTGTTTTCCCATATCCGTAACACCCCGCTCCATACCAGTTTTCCCGATGCTCAAATAAACAGCTTTACAGTATAGATTTGGGCATAAAAAAACGCATTGGCATACAAAATGCCAATGCGACCGTTTTTTCGCCCCTAACCTTGTCCTTCGTCATAGAATCATTACCACGACGCCCTCCAAGCTCGATCATGGCCGATATTCTGGCTCATGCATTGGGGAAGAAATCTTCCTGCGCTTGTATTCCGCCTTCCCAGTTTCCCAGTGACCGGATTACTCCATGAATACAAACTCCTGCATTTACAGCAACGGGCAGCAGCTCCGGACTCTAACCGGATTTCCTAATCTCCGCACCTGCCATCGGGCAGTCATGATAGGAGACGCCATGCAGCTTATTCACTTGATAACGTGCATACAATTCGTTCAGTCAAAGATGCGAATGCCATTGCGAGATTGTCAATCCATTATTTCCGGCAACCGTATACTCGTTGACCGCATTATATCAACGCTGAGATAAAAAGTCAATATAGCAGTAAATTATGCACAGTCTCTGTGCAAGTGTTACAATGATTATATATATTATCCGAAAATACGCAAAGGAACACGCATGGTCTTGACAAACTATTTTTTCTTTGATATCCTCAATACCAAGAGAATACGATTTTTCCTGTGTCTTCCCAATTCGCAGGTCGGTTGGGAAGCTGAAAAGAGAATGGGGTGTAAGTCCCCGCACGAAACGGTGCTGTAAGTATCGAGATTCTGACCGCGTCGGTGAAAGCCGGTCATTGGGGCAACCCGAGAAGGCAGCGGCAGCAATCGCCCGAGATACAAGTCAGAAGAACTGCAGGAAATCATAATTGGCACAGGACAGCCTGTGTGTATTTGTTGCGTAAAAACGGTCGCGGCAGTCAGGAAATCCGAAAAGGATTCTCTGGCTGCCGCGTCTTTTCACGAAAAAGAGAGGTTTTTTGAAATGGCAGCAAAGAAACAACTGGATTTGACCCATGGCAGCATTCCCCGGGCACTGGCCGCTTTCATCCTGCCCATGATACTGGGCAGCCTGATTCAGCAGCTATACACCACTGCCGACGCAGTGATCGTGGGGCAGTTTGCAGGAAAGGCAGGACTTGCTGCCATAGACTCGGTGCATACCCTGTTCAAATTTCCTATCAACTTCATGAATGGTCTGGCGGCAGGTGCCACCATCTTGATTTCGGGATACTATGGCGCAAAGGATGAGGAAGGCTTACGCTGCTGTGTCCTGACGGCCAACACCGTGGCACTGGTTCTGGGCGTGGTATGCGCAATCGCCGGCGTCATCCTGACCCCCTGGCTGCTGGGCATCATGGCGGTGCCGGAGGATATCTACTCCCAGACACTGGCCTACTGCCGGATCTATTTCGGCGGTATCTGGGCCATGGTGCTGTATAACATGACCGCAGGAATCCTCCGGGCCTTCGGAGATTCCCGGCGTCCGCTGTATGTACTGATTCTCAGTTCGTTTCTGAATATTGCGGGAGATTTCCTGCTGGTAGGCGCTTTCCACATGGGCGTTCAGGGCGCGGCCCTGGCAACGGTATTCGCTCAGGCCATCAGTGTGGTGTGTACCAGCCGGATGCTGGAAAAGATGGAACAGATTCAGAGCCCCAAGCCTGTGGTACACCTGCATTTCTGCGCCGAGCATATGTCCTCCATGATCAAAACCGGCTTCCCCCTGGCTTTGCAGTCCATTCTGTTTCCCATTGCCAATTCCATTGTGCAGGCCAGCGTCAACGGTATGGGCACCGACAGCATTGCTGCCTGGGGCATCTGTGACAAGATGAATTTGCTGATCTGGCTCATTGCCGACGCCATGAGCCCGGCGCTGACTACCTACACGGCGCAGAATATCGGAGCGAAGCAGCCCGGTCGGGTGAAGAAAGGCGTGCTTCTTGGCACTGCTATGTCCGCCGGAGCCGTTGCGCTGGTAAGTCTGGTGCTGTACTTCGGCGCGGGATTCATCGGCGGCTGGTTCGTACCCGCCGGGGATCGGGCGGCGGTAATTCCGCTGGTAATTCGCTACACACAAATGATGGCGCCCTTCTTCGTGTTTTACGCTCTGGCAGAAGCCTTTACCGGCGCCTGCTGCGGCATGGGAGACACGCTGAAGCCCATGCTGACCACCCTTGCCACGGTATGCCTGCTGCGCGTTGTCGGCATTTTCTTTGTGCTTCCTGTCTACCAGACCATGGAATGCATCGTTGGAATCTATATCGCTTCCTGGATTGCCGCCGGACTTGCTTTCTCGGTCATGTACGCATGGAAACAGAGGAAGCTACGTAATTGAGTAACGGTTATTTGCGATACTATGCAGAGAATTAAATACATCATTCTTGTGGCCCCATGGTGCGCAGGTCGGCTGTGGGGATTAAAAAGGGAATGTGGGTGAAAAGCCCCGCACGTAAACGGTGCTGTAAGCATCGAGAAGTCTG
>JBJDYH010000086.1:0-3857 GCA_051867135.1 Faecousia sp.
ATCGGCTCCGACAGATCGGCTCCTTGGGACGATGAACTCCAGCGGCTGTATGACCTTGGTTTTGAAACTGTATTCCCACGCACACCTGGGCATAATGTCAGGGGCAAAGAACTGTCTGCGGAGGAATATGTGGAGTACGCAACCTTCACCGGGCAGGAGCGGTATCGCCTCTTGGGAGAAGTCACGCAGTCCAAATACTATCTGGAAAGCAGCGATGCGGACAAGGAAGATATCATTGGACAGCTGTACTCTTATGTAAGTGGGGAAGGTGTGCGGAAGGTGCTCCCGGACGAGGAGATCAGTACATGGATCGAGAAGGGAATGAAGATGGAGGCATATGGAATTTCCTTTGCGGAATTCCTGCGGATGAAGAACACGGCACTGAATGAGAATGGAAACTTCACAAAGACCTCCTGCGTGGAGTATATCCAGAAAAATTTCCCCATGTCTCAGTGGAAAGCAATCTACAATATTATGAAGAATGAGAATTGGAAGGAAGCATTCTAGTAAACACTGTTTAGGATATGCGCAGAAAATGTCCGCCTCAAACCGAACTTGAGGAAGACATAAATTAACCAGGTGGCGTTTGAAATCTGCCACCTGGTTTTTATCTATTCTCATAAATATGTTAATTCCTTACTATTTACCAGAAAAAAGAATTTGCCATTTCATAATAGATAGAATATCGTTAGCATCTTCTTCAAAATCTTTTTTTATGTATCGCTTAAAAATAGAAATAGATTCTTCGATATTATTTGAATTCATGCCTACTGCACCCATGCTAATTACCCATGTAAAAAGCATACCAATGAGATAGCAATTAACTCCAATGCGTGGGAAAATCCAAAAGACAATAACAGAAATGATTGCTATTATGCAACTATTTTTAATGATAACACTATTTAGATACTTGTTGAGTGCCTCAATATCAAAATAGTCAATGCTCAAATAACGTTTTACAAGTTTCTTTGTGCAAGCGTTAATGATCCTGATTTGAGAGCCAAACACGCTTAGAACAAAAGATCCAATACTCCATGCTACTACCGACCATATAATTTTCGCAATCCATCCCATCATATGTCCTTCTTTCTATTTTTGTGTAAAAACGGTTTTGCGCTACGCTTCTATCCAAAATACAAGCTAATGTAATAAATGTAACAAAAAGTTGTCATGCCAAAACCAACCCAGAAGAACCATTTCTTGCGCATAGACCATTTGTACGATGCTAAAAAAGAAGTTAAATTTACTACGATATATAACGCTGTAATCCCTAGCATGTGTTTACACCCCAACTCGTTTTTTGTCATGATGAAATTATACAACAGGTTTCGGAATAATACAAGAATTTTTGAATTTTTTTAATTTAGGGTTGACATGTTGCTAGCAATTTATTATAATGAAGCTAGCAACAAGGAGGTGAAATAGTGGAAGAAAAAAGTCGCGCTGAGTATTATCGCAAAAGGCGTGAAACCGTTGGTCAATTTAGCGTTCCGATTTCCAGAAAAAAACTTAATGCATTAACCGAAAAACTGGATGAACAGAAGAAGACAAAGACACAGTGGCTGAACGAGAAGATTGACGAGGAGCTCGGCGAATAAAGAATAACCGCAACCTGCCGCCGTAGGAAGTGAACAGGTTACGGTTATCACCAACACCCGGAGGAGTGGTAAATCTATTCTATCATTCCTCCTGGTGAAAATCAAGGAGGTTTTTATGAATACAGAAGAAAGAATGCGTGCCTATATTCGCAATACAAATCTTCGTGATACTTCGAAGTATACGTTAAGAAGCAACGAAATTTGTGCAATTTACGATGCGATCGAAATCGGAAGAATTTTTGAAGCTGTTGTTTTGGCTTTTTCATACGGAAGAGCGAAAGGCTACCGGATGGCAAGGAGGCAGGCAAATGAGCAGTGAAGTATTGTGCAATCTGGATGCCTTGCGTAATTCGCTCAAGAGAGCGGTTTCCGCTGTTTCTGTCATCCAATCAGCGATTGAATGCGATATACTTGCGGACGAAAATGAAGCGAGTGAAGCGCTTTTCTTTGTGTGGGAGAAACTTTATGACATAAGCAAGCAAATCTCTGAGCAGATTGATATTGAATATGCAAATAGGGGGATGCGCGTATGAACGAATTGCAGATTTTCAATCACCCCGACTTCGGGCAGGTCAGAACCGTAACTATGAATGATGAGCCTTGGTTCGTTGGTAAGGACGTGGCGCAGGTTTTGGGATACGAGAAAACCGCAGATGCAGTTCGTAAGCACACTGATCCTGAAGACAGAGGGGTCGCCAAAATGGATACCCCCGGTGGGGTGCAGGAATTCGCCATCATCAACGAATCCGGCCTCTATTCTCTTATCTTCTCCAGCAAGCTGCCGGATGCCAAGAAATTCAAGAAGTGGGTAACCTCAGAGGTTCT
This sequence comes from Faecousia sp., assembly GCA_051867135.1. Classification (GTDB taxonomy): domain Bacteria; phylum Bacillota; class Clostridia; order Oscillospirales; family Oscillospiraceae; genus Faecousia. The sequence goes on from JBJDYH010000086.1 coordinate 2,424, forward strand.
TCCCAGCATCCGCAAAACCGGCTCTTATATGGCGCAGCCTGTATCTCCCGCGCAGCTGATCGCCGCACAGGCGCAGTTACTGGTGGATATGGAGCAGAAGATGCTCGCCATTCAGAACCAAACAGATGCCATCCAGAACCAGCAAGCGGAGCTGGCACAGCGAGTGGACACTGCCATAAAGGTATTTTCCCGCCCTTCTGAGGATCACTGGAAATCCGATATTGACAAGGCGATCAAAGACATGTGTGAGGAGCGCCACTTGAGCCTATGCGCAACGCTCGGGCGGATGTACCGGGAACTGGAACAGAAGTGTGGCTGCGACATCAACAGCCGCCTTACGAACCTTCGTAAGCGTAAGAAGAAGCAGGGCGCACGGCACAGGGATGCAATGGCACTGACAAAACTGGATGCCATTGCAGAGGACAAGCAGCTCCGGGCGGCCTTCGAGGGAGTGGTTCGAGAATGGCAGGTTCGATCCGCTGTCGTTGATGGTCAACAAGAGATTGCAGTACAGGATGCATTTTCTCTAACAGAATAGCATATGTCCAACTCAAAAAAGAACAGCACCGTGGATGTTATTCCCGGTGCTGTTTTGCTATGATATCCCAAAAGGAGGGATCACTATGATTGAAAGCTGCTCCATCATCTCCATTGATGTGAGCCAGAGCAGCTCCCCTGTGTGTGTCCATTGCAAACAGGAGGACACCGGGCGCATGTTGCGGATTTCTCTTTCCGACGGCGGATATCCCTATGAGATCACGCCGGACTGCTATGCGGTGTTTACGGCGGAAAAGCCCGATGGAACCATTCTTCACAACCCCTGTGAGATTGAGGGGAATACCATCCTCTACTCCTTTACGCCCCAGACATGCGCCGCTCCCGGCAAGCTGGTTGCGGAAATCAAGCTGTACGGTGAGGGTGACAAGCTGCTCACCACCGCCAGCTTCCTAATCTATGTGGACAAAACCGTTTATCGGGACGGCGATCCCGTGGTGTCGGAAGATGAGGTCACAACCCTGACCCGTTTGATCTCGGAAACAGCTTCCCTCAAGCAGGAGCTGGAGGATGGGCTGGAAAGCGGCGCTTTCATCGGCCCCCAAGGCCCTGCCGGTGCGGATGGAACCGGAATTACCATCCTTGGCTCCTACGACACGGAAGCGGCGCTTATGCAAGCGCATCCCACCGGAGAAGTGGGGGATTCCTATCTGGTAAACGGATGCCTGTATGTGTGGTCGAAAACCCAGGATCAGTGGGAGAATGTGGGCAATATCCAAGGCCCGAAGGGAGACACCGGCGCTACTGGCCCCCAAGGGCCGACGGGGGATAAGGGGGACATTGGCCCCCAGGGCCCGAAGGGTGACAAGGGAGATACCGGCACCCAAGGCCCCAAGGGGGATACCGGGGCATCCGGCTACACGCCCGTCCGCGGCACGG
>JBJDYH010000087.1:0-17440 GCA_051867135.1 Faecousia sp.
GTCTGGGGCGTCATGGAGTGGTGCCTGTGGAACGCGGTGGACGACAGCACCAACTACCAGCGCAACCTGAACATCGCCGAGTCCGAGGTAGAGGACGGGGTCATCTACCACAAGACCGAATACCGGGAGCGCCGGGATCACTATGCCTACTACGGTGTCAACCGGGAGGCTGCGGGCTGGGACACTGACCGAAACACATTCCTGGGGCATATGGGGGACTGGTCTGACCCCCAGCTGGTGCGGGAAGAGCGCAGCGCCTTCTCCAAAATCGTAGGCTGGTATCCCATCGGCTGTCAGCATATGGAAGTGACCCTCGCTCCCGGCGATAGCTGGCGCGCCACCTTCGTGCTGGGCTATGGAAAGAATCCCAGAGATCAGAAATTCGTGGCTCCCGGCATCATCCGCAAGGATACCGCCAAGCGGGTAATAGCAAAATTTGCCACGGCTGAGGCCGTGGATGCCGCTCTGGTGGAGCTGGCTACCTACTGGGACAAGCTCCTGGGTAACTACCAGCTTTCCAGCAATATCGAAAAGCTCAACCGCATGGTGAACATCTGGCACCAGTATCAGTGCATGGTTACCTTTAATATGAGCCGTTCCGCCTCCTACTACGAGACCGGCACCGGACGAGGCATGGGCTTCCGGGATTCCTGCCAGGATCTCTACGGCTTCATGCACATCATCCCCGACCGGGCACGGGAGCGTATTATTGATATCGCTTCCATCCAGTTCGCCGACGGCTCCACCTACCACCAGTACCAGCCCCTGACCAAGCGGGGCAACAATGATATCGGCGGCGGCTTCAATGATGACCCTCTGTGGCTGGTGGGCGCGGTGTGCGCTTATATTAAGGAGACCGGTGATTATTCCATCCTCGACCACCCCACCCCCTTTGATAACGTCTCCGGCACGGAAGTGCCCCTGCTGGAGCACGTCCGCCGCAGCGTGAACTTCACCCTGAACAACCTTGGCCCCCACAAGCTGCCTCTCATCGGCCGGGCCGACTGGAACGACTGTCTGAACCTGAACTGCTTCTCCGAAGAACCGGGCGAGAGCTTCCAGACCTTCGGCCCCAGCGAAGGCCCCGTGGCGGAATCCGTGTTCATTGCCGGTATGTTCGTCAAGTACGGCAGCGAGTATGCGGCCCTGTGCGACCAGCTGGGTCTTGCTGAGGAAGCCGAAGCCATTCGAAAGGCCGTTGCCGACATGGAAGCCGCAGTTCTGAAAGACGGCTGGGACGGCGAGTGGTTCCTGCGGGCTTATGACGCAAACGGCAACAAGGTGGGCAGCCACGAATGCGCCGAGGGTCAGATTTTCATTGAACCTCAAGGTTTTTGCACCCTCGCTGGTATCGGCAAGGACAGTGGCGAGGGTCTGAAGGCCATGGAATCTACCCGCAAGCGCCTGCTGGGCGAATACGGCGTGGAGCTTCTCGACCCCTGCTACACCGAGTACCATCTTGAGCTAGGGGAAATCTCCTCCTATCCTCCCGGATTCAAGGAAAACGGCGCGGTATTCTGCCACAACAACCCCTGGATCGTCTGTGCCGAAGCCACTCTGGGCCGGGGCAACGAGGCCTTCGACATATACCGCCGCATCTGCCCCGCCTACTTAGAGGAAAAGAGCGAAATTCACGAAACCGAGCCTTACTGCTACTCCCAGATGGTGACAGGCCGTGCCTCCGGCAACCCCGGCCACGCCAAGAACAGCTGGCTCACCGGCACCGCCAGCTGGACGTTTCTGTCCATCTCTCAGGCCATCTTGGGCATCTATCCCGACTACAATGGTCTGCGGATTCAGCCCTGCATCCCCGACGACTGGAACGAGTACACCGTCACTCGGCGCTTCCGGGGTACGGAATATGTGGTGCACGTGGTTCGCACCGGCAAGCCCGGCATGACTGTGGATGGGAAGACTGTTGGCGGCTGTACGGTTCCCGTGTCTCCGGGGCATTCAAAAATAGCAGTTGAAGTAACGATCTAAGATAAGCAAACACAGGAAAAAACTGCCATCGCTCTGGCGGCGGCAGTTTTTGAAAGCAATCTTTGATTGAATACAGTTTCTCTAACCCGGGCAATACTTGTGGACAAGACCGTACTCTATGTAGCGCATTTTAGTGCCTGCTTAAATTATATAGTACGGCTATCCACTTTATCTATGTTGAGCATCCACAGGAGCGTATATTCATTCATTCTATGCATATTATTTACATCGATGCCGAAAGGCGTACTTGAATCCATACTTGAATTCGTACTTGAATAAGAATATCAGGCATTGGAATTATTGGATTTCAGTCCAATAATTGCGTACAATATTTCTAATAATCCTTATTTTCGGTAAAATGTTTGTATTTTCTAATGTGTGAAAAATTCCACATGATACATTCAAGAGGCCAGCGATTCGATCCCGCTTATCTCCACCAAAAAGAACCGATTCTTCCTAGAATCTGTGTTTTTTCTAACTTTTTCGATATTTTCTGCTGGGTAAACGCCGAAGTCAACAGAAACAGCCATTTTTACCCTTTGTGCCGTCGAAAGGCGGTCAAGATGGCTTGCATTCAGGAAAAATTATGGTTCAATTGCAACTACTTTGTCCACTTCCATCCCCTCTTTCCCTCCTCATTTCTCCTTTCACAGAAATGAGGGGGGGTGTATTTTTTTCGCGGAAGCTTTGCAGGATACCGGCAAGCGAATGGCATTTTCATACAATTTACCCGGGAAAATGATCATGACCCCCCGTGGCAATGAGACAGGAATGGACGTTCTGTTGACGGATACAGCATGCCACTTTGGACAACAATTCTAATTCTAATTTTGAAACAAAACACGGACGAACGGGTATTTTACAAACGGAAAGACTGCTGGCCAATTAGACAAAAATTGAAATTCAAATTCATTGAAATAAACAAAAGTGAAATTTTACTTCAAATAGGGGTTGATTTTCAGATGGCACAGGTATATACTTATCTTGCAGTAAAAATTCAGAAAGAATAAAAGTTCTGAAAAAGAATAACAACTCATATTATGGGATGTATGTGTATGGATAACTATTTAGCCAGTCTGACGACGGAGAACTCAAACGAAGCGACTCAACATATTGACCGTTGCTCCACACAGGCAATGCTTGAACTGATCAATAACGAAGATCAGAAGGTAGCGGATTCTGTACAGCAGGAGATTCCGAACATCGCCAGGGCGGTTGACGCCTGTTATGAAGCCTTTTTAAATGGCGGCCGTCTGTTCTATTTCGGAGCAGGAACCTCCGGAAGAATTGGCGTACTGGATGCAAGCGAATGCCCTCCGACTTTCGGCACCCCTCCATCGATGGTTCAGGCGTACATTGCCGGCGGGGATGTGGCACTGCGTAACGCTGTGGAAGGCAGCGAGGATGACGCAGATGCCGGTGAGGTGGCTGTGAGGAACGCGGGCGTTACGGAAAAGGATGTCGTGGTTGGCATTTCTGCCAGCGGCAGTGCCGCATATGTCCTGTCTGCGGTAAAAACAGCGAAGTCCCTGGGCGCGGTTACGGTGGCGGTGGTAACCAACAAGAATACACGCCTTGCGGCAGCCTGTGACATTGCGATTGAGCCGGTTGTCGGCTCCGAGGTCATAGCGGGATCCACCAGACTCAAAAGCGGTACGGCGCAAAAGCTGGTTCTGAATATGATATCTACCGGCAGTATGATAAAAATGGGCAAGGTGTACCGCAATTTAATGGTGGATATCTGCCCCAGCAATAAAAAGCTGGTGGAACGTTCCAAACGCATTATTATGGAGGCGGCGGAGGTCAGCTATGATCAGGCGGCCGAGGCGCTTCAGAAATACGAAAACAATGTGAAGCTTGCCATTGTGGGGTTGCTGGACGGCATGAGTGTGGAGCAGGCAAAGCGAGCCCTCGACAGGGAGTTCGGCAATATTTCATCGGTTCTGCAAAAAGACGCGATTTGAGGGAGAAAGTATGGAAAAACTAATTGTACTCTCCATCGACGGATTAAACCAGTTTTATCTGGAGGATTCCGGTATTCGTATGCCTGTACTGCGTGCTGCCGCACAAAACGGTGGAAGCGTGAAGACCCTGGAAACCTGTTACCCCAGCGTAACCTGGGCAGCGCATACCTGTGTCGTCACCGGCTGCATGCCGCAGCAAACAGGCGTGTACGGCAATACTGTGTATGATCAGAAGAACAGGCGTTCCTACAGCTATTTTGATCCGACTCTGGCTGACGCCGACAAGCTGATTCGGCATAGAACCATCTTTGATGCACTACACGAAAAGGGCTATACCGTGGCAAGCATCTGCTGGCCCATGACCCAGGGTCTGGAGGCGATCCGGTATAACATCCCGGAATTCTATCAGAACGAATACTTTGAAAACCATGCCACAAAGGATTTGTGGCAGGATCTTGCAAAAAAAGGCGTGCCAGTCGGCGAGTACGCAAAATGGAGTTCCAACCACGCGCTGGGACATTTGCAGGACGAGCTGACCACCCAGATTGCTTGTTATATCATACAGGATACCGACACGGATGTGCTTTTCCTGCATTATTTGCTGACGGACAGCTATCTGCATGACTTCGGCGCCGGGTCACCGGAGGTTCGCTGGGCCTGCGAGTATGTGGACACGCTGCTCGGTGAACTGCTGAAACAGGCGGATGCCGCATGGAAAGATTACAATTTGCTTGTTTTCACGGACCATGGTCAGACGAATATCAAGCAGTATTTTCATGCGAATGCGGCTCTGCGCCGCGGCGGTCTGTATTGCCCGGAGAAGCCGGAGATGTCTTCCGTGATATCGGTTTCCAACGGCGGTAGCTCTTTCCTGTACGAACTGAACCACAGCGGAAAGCTGGCTGCCGCTCTGGAAGAAATTGGTCGATACGATGTAGTGGAGGAGATCTGGGACGCAGAAGAATTGCTCCGGCGGGGCTACATACACTTTGGCGGGGATTTTGATTTTTTGCCGGACGCAATTGTAGGCTACCGTGACGGCGTGTGCTGCAGTAATACCGATCGGGAGGATGGCGTGTATTCCCTGCCGACCCGCTATAAAAGTACCCATGGATTCAGCCCCAGTCATCCGAATATGAACGGGTTTCTGGTTGCAAGGGGCAGCCGCATCCGGAAAGGTGCAAATCTCGAAACAGGTTCGCTGAAGGACATCGCCCCCACCATCGCGCAGATGCTTGCGCTGGATTTTTCTGCACAGGGAGAGCCGCTGCAGGATCTGCTGTGCAGGTAGAGAGCAAAAGAGCCGCGATTGCCATTGCTTACAGCGTGCAATGCGTTATCGGGAATAATCTGTCAGAAAAGAGGGCTGAATATGTTGACTGTGGCAAAAACAGACAAAAAGAAGCCGGCAAGGCTGGCAAATAGATCCAAAAACCCGGTGATCCGTTATTTCCAGGAGCTAAAATTGAATATCAAGGTCAACTGGGAGCTGTATCTGTTTGTCCTTCCACTGGTTGCGTACTATATCATTTTCAAATATGTTCCCATTTACGGCATTCAGATTGCGTTCCGGAATTATAATCTGATCGATGGCGTAACCGGGAGCCCATGGGTGGGATGGAAGCATTTCATCACATTTTTCAACACACCCTTTGCGGGAAACACCATCTGGAATACCTTTGCCTTGAGCATGGCTGTGATTATCTTCGGATTCCCGCTGCCAATCATTCTGGCACTGATGCTGAACTATGCCCGCAGCCGCCGTCTAAAAAATGGCGTACAGCTGGTAACCTATGCGCCACACTTTATTTCGACGGTTGTTCTGGCGGGTATGATCCTGACTTTCCTGTCAAAAAATGGAGTAGTCAACAGTATTCTGGGTCTGTTTGGAATGGAACCGGTGTTGCTTATGAACGACCCGAAGGCCTTCAAGCCCATTTATGTCATCTCATCCATCTGGCAGAACACCGGCTGGAATGCGATCATCTATATTTCGGCACTGGCTGCCGTCGACCCCAACCTGTATGAAGCGGCCCGGGTGGACGGTGCAAGCAAGTGGCAGATTGTCTGGAAGATCGATTTGCCGTCCATTATTCCCACAATCGTTGTTCTGCTGCTGCTCAACCTGGGCAACGTCATGAGTGTTGGATTTGAAAAAGCATTTCTGCTGCAGAATGATCTGAATATAACCAGTTCCGAAATCATCTCGACCTATCTGTATAAGGTTGGTTTGGTGGATCTTCGGTACAGCTTCTCGGCTGCAGTGGACATGTTCAATTCGGCAATCAATCTGGTTATGCTGCTGACGTTTAACAAACTGTCAAAGAAACTGTTGGGAAGGGGGTTGTGGTAATGTCGAATCGCAAAGTCCATCCGCCGCGGCTCAATGCAGATACGGTGTTTGATATCGTCAATCATGTTCTGATGGTTTTGGTCTTGCTCATTGTTCTGTATCCCCTGTATTTTGTGGTGATTGCTTCCATCAGCTCCCCCAATGCCGTCTATTCCGGTGAGGTTATCTTCCTGCCGAAGGGGTTCAACCTGGAAGGCTACAAACGGGTTTTCCAGGATGCCGCTATTTTGCGTAGCTATTGGAACACCATTGTATATACGGTTTGCGGAACGCTTTTAAGCGTTACCATTACCGTGCTGGGTGGCTACGCACTTTCCCGTAAGGACTTTAAGCTGGCAAAGCCGATCATGATGATGGTTATGGTGACCATGTTTGTATCCGGCGGCCTGATCCCGACGTTTTTGGTGGTAAAAAAGCTGAAGCTGCTGAACACCATTTGGGCGATTATTCTTCCCTCCGCCGTGTCCTCTTTCAACCTGATTATCACGCGAACCTTCTTTGCGGAGAATATTCCCCAGGAATTATTGGATGCGGCCCGCATGGACGGCTGCAGCAATACGAAGTTTTTCCTGCGTATTGTGCTGCCCATGTCCGGAAGTATTCTCGCCATCATGTGTCTGTACTACGGCGTTTACTATTGGAACTCCTATTCAAATGCCCTGGTTTATATTACAAAAACCGATATGTATCCTCTGCAGCTGACCCTGCGGGAGCTTCTGGTTCAGAACCAGATGAGCGCCGATATGGTATTGGATTCGGATACATGGAATACCCAACAGCTGTTGGCGGATTCGATCAAGTATGCTTCGATTGTGATTTCCTCCATCCCGCTGCTGGCGGTGTACCCACTGGTCAAAAAACATTTTGTCAAAGGAATTATGGTCGGCGCAGTGAAAGGATAAGCTGCACCGCCTGAAAAATGAAAGGAGAAAGAATATGAACAGCAAACTTACCAAAGTATTGGCCGGAATCTTGTGTGTATGCCTGTGTGCAAGCATGGTCTTCGCTGGCTGCGGCAAGAAGCAGGAAGACACAAGTACCAATTCCCCCGATACAACCCAGGCGCAAGCCGTTGATGGCATGAAGGGAAACATGTACCTGGAGGGCCTGCCCATTGTGGAGGAAAAGGAAAGCTTTTCCATGCTGCTGAGCTTCAGCGGAAACAGCGATCCCAACGAGATGGAACTCCACAAGCGGCTGGAAGAGATGACCAACGTCCATGTGGAATATGAAGCAGTTGCTTCTTCCGCCAAGAGCGAGCGTAAGAGTACCGTATTTGCTTCCGGCGAATATCCCGACACCATGGGCGGTGCCCTGCTGACCGATACGGAGGTTGTGACCTACGGTGGTCAGGGCGTGTTTATCCCTCTGGAGGATCTGATTCGGGACTATGCCCCCAATCTGCAGAAGATTCTGGATGAGAATCCCGACATGGTCAATAAGCTGACTGCTCCCGACGGCCACATCTACTCTCTGCCCATGATCAACTACCGCTCCGTGTGGCCCAGTGCGGAGACCTATGTCGCAGACCAGCTGCTGTTTAACCAGGAATGGCTGGATAAGCTCGGCCTGGAAGTGCCCACTACCATCGACGAATTCTATGAAGTGCTGAAGGCATTCCGGGACGGGGATCCCAATGGCAATGGCATTCAGGACGAAATTCCCTTTACCTTTATCCACAAGGGCTGGGGTGAAGGCCTGAAGTCGATGTTCGGCATGTTCGGCTTTGTGGATAATACCAACCACATTATGATTGAGGACGGAAAGGTTGTTTGCACAGCCAACACGGAGGCCTACAAAAAGGCAATTCAGTTCTTTAATAAGCTGTATGCAGAGGGCCTCATCGATTCCGAATGCTTCACCCATGACAAGCAGGCCTATATCGCAAAATGTGCCCAGACACCCACGGTTGTTGGTTCTCTGATCACCTACGCAGGCTACAATGAGTTTGGCCTGGATCGTGTCAAGGAAGAGTATGTCGCTGCCGAGCCCATGAAGGGTGTGAACGGTGAGCAGCTGTGGAGCAAGGAGGAATCCGGCTTCTGGAGAAACCGTCTGGTTATTACCTCTGCGGCCAAGAACCCCGAGGTCATTATGCGTTGGGCGGATAACCTGTATGATCCCGAAATCTCTGTTCAGGTTACCTACGGCCCCTATGGCATCAACATTGAGAAGAACGAGAGCGGAACCATCGACATGCTGCCTGCACCCGAGGGCATGACGACTGACCAGTTCTTGCTGACTGAGACCACCCGTGCCATTCCCTATGCCGTCATCGGGGAGATGGTGGAGAAGATCAACATCGACGCAAGTATGCAGTATAAGAACGAAATCTCCAAGCTGATGGCACCGTTCTGCACCCAGGAGTATTACCCGATGGTGTACAACACTGCAGAGGAAACCGAGATTCTGAGTACCGTCGGAACTCCCATCACGAAGTATATTGATCAGAAGCAGGCCCAGTGGATCAGCGGCCAGGCAGACATCGACGCGGAATGGGAGGATTACCTCAAGCAGCTGGGTAAGATGAATCTGGACGAGGTGCTGGAAGTGCGTCAGCAGGCATACGACCGCTATTACGGAAAGTAAGAATCACAAAGACAACGAAACCCGTCTCCGGTATGCCGGAACGGGTTTCCTGTCTGTATATTTGGAATCGGGATGCGTGATATTTATGTTAAGGGACTGCAGTACATTTTTGTTTGATCTGGATGGGACGGTCTATTGCGGAAATAAACCGATGCCTGGTGGGGCTGCACTGATTGCGGAACTGAAGAACCGTGGGTTCCAAGTAAAGTATATTTCCAATAATTCCTCCCATGAGGTGGACTTTGTTCGCGAGAAGCTGGAAAGGATGGGTATTCAGGCGGAAAATGCAGAGATCATCACGCCGTTAAGCACGGTGGGATGCTTTCTCGGCAGCCATTTCGGGAAAAGCCAGGTGTTTGTGCTGGGTACAAAGGCACTGGCACACAGCATCGCTAAGTCCGGACACCGGATTGCGCAGGGGCTGGAGAACTGCGATGTTGTTGTCATTGGCCGGGATATTGAGATCACCTATCAGAAAATAGAGTTGGCGTGCATTCACTTGCAGAGAGGGGCGGCCTGCATTATCTGCAACGGTGACACCTCGCACCCGGGTGAATTGGGATATCTCGTTCCGGAGACCGGGGCGTTTTACAGTCTGGTCAAAACGGTGTGCAATCCAAAGCTCTGCCTGGAGATCGGAAAACCGGATCCCTTCCTGTATACCTACGCCTTTGGCGGTGCCGACCCGAAAAGCTGCGTCATGGTGGGCGATAATGTGGATACGGATATTTGTGGGGCAAAGCGGGCGAACTGCACAGCTGTGCTGCTTAGAGGGCCTCTTTCCGCAGGAAGGGAGGACGAGGCGGATTTTTGCATCGATTGTCTTCCCGATATTTTAAATCTATTGGGGTAATATGGCCGGGTTATTCTGTGGAAATGAAATAGAAATGTATTGTAGTAGCGAATATATTGTGTTATAATGAAATAAATTGGCAGGAATATTTTATTTTCTGCAGGACAACCCATTTCAGCTCAAATTTGACAGCACGGTCGGATCACATGGTTCAAAAAATGCAGGGTGGGAGAGAAGCATGGCACAAAGCAATTATGTAGAGATTCAAATTCGGGACGCAAAGTCCAGTATGACAAAGGCTGAGCGTGCGGTGGCTGAATATATGGAATCGCGGCTCGCAACGGTGCCAAAGATCTCCATTAAGCAGCTGGCACAGAGAAGCGGCACCAGCGAAGCATCCGTGATGCGGTTCTGCAAAGCCCTGGGCTATCAAGGATACCGTGATTTTGTGCTCAATCTGTCGGCGGCTCTTGGTTCCGTGGACAAAGAGAACGACGAAAAGAATTACACCGACATCCGGCCTGGAGATGATCTTGAAACAATTATTGAAAATGTCTCCTTTAATAACCGTCGATCCATCGAGGATACGCTTACAGCACTGGACAAGACAATGGTGGCGGAAGCGGTAGCACTTTTGTGTGAAGCCAGGCGAGTAGATTGGTACGGTTTGGGGGCATCCGGCCTTGTGTGCCAGGATGCACAGCAAAAATTTATGCGGATCAGCAAACGCTGGCAGGCATTTGTTGACGGACACATCATTCAGACAGCCGCCGCACTGTTGAGTCCCCAGGATGTGGCGGTGCTGGTATCGAACTCCGGTACAACTGCCGAGATCCTCGATGCACTGGAGCTTGCCCGTGCGAACGGTGCCAAAACCATTGCCATCACCCGCTACAGCAAAAGCGAGCTGGCACAGAGGTCTGATGTTGTCCTGCACATTTCGACACCCGAGGTGAGCCTTCGGAGCGGTGCAATGGGCTCCCGGATTGCAATGCTGAATGTGGTGGATATTCTGTTTTCTTGTGTGGCCAGCGAACAGTACAGCGAAGTGAAAACATATCTCGATAAAACCCGGGATGCCTTGGCTTCCCGGCACAGATAACCGGCTGAAATCAGAGATACGGTACACGCAGTCTGCTGGGAAAGCTTCCTGTTCGGAAAAACTGAGGGACTGCCGTTATCCTATGTACTTCTACAGATGGAAGACATAGGGTGGCGGCAGTCCCATTTTGCTGCGGACAAGTACCAATACGTCCGGAAAAGCTGGGATGTAGCTTTGACGAAACGTGTGCTTTTCATCAAAGGTTCGTATCAGTCACTGGTCACGACAAAAACGATGTAGTTAAGGTGCTGAAGTGTTTCTATCAAGCGGTGGCTATCACGGCGGCGGATGTCCATTTCAATACCCAGGCGGCCTGTTACGCCACTGTGGGGTGCACAGACACAGAAATTTTCAAAAGAGAAGTCAGATTTGTGGAGGGAACCCTGAAGCATCAGAACATCCTTGGAATCCTGTACTTCGGCATATAGTCTGGTGAATTGGAAAGACTGTTTCTTGTTTTTTTCCACGTTCGCAAGGATAGACATTGTGATCACAACAATTGCGGCACACAGAAAGGCACCCCAATAGAAACCGGAACCGATTGCCAGACCGATTGCTGCGGTTGTCCAAAGGCCGGCGGCTGTTGTGACACCGGTGACCTGGGAGTGGTCCCGGATCAGAATGGTGCCCACACCTAAAAAGCCGATTCCAGATATGACTTGTGCACCGATGCGGGTGATATCCACATCCATATCCAGCTGGCAGCGACAAAACATTCCGACGATTAGTGTCATGGAGGCTCCAAGACACACCAGAATATGCGTACGCATACCGGCGACATGGCCATGAAGACCTCGTTCCCAACCAATGATGCCGCCGAAGAAGGCTGCAAGCAGTAGCCGGAACAGAATGGAACAGGGATTGAACGTCGTGAGAATCTGGTATAGAGCAAGCTCGGCCATTGTTTTCCTCCTCTCAATACAGAGTCGACCCTTGCTGTGGTGGTAGACAAGCGGCCCCTGCACGGAGAAACTGTACTCAGGATCTCAGCAGTGCGGCGACAGCCTGTATGCTGGCTTGGGAGTATTCATATGTACATATCTTGCCAATTCTCTCAGGCAGCAGATCTACGTCATAGGAATTGCGTAGTGCGACACAGATGGTTGGGATGCCAAGTGCGGCGATGCGGTTCACAACTTCCAGCTGCCTGCGGTGCAGATGACCTTGGTAGGTGCCGATAACTGCGGCAGAGGCACTGGCGGCTTTCGATACGAGGGCATCTATCTCGGTATCGTCCGGATCGTGGGACATCTGCAGGCCACATCCGCCCTTCTGGCTGCACAGATATTTGGAGAAAGAGAAGCAGTCCTGTTCCTGGTTGGATGCCTCGGTTGCCCGGAACGGTGCACAGCCGATAAACAGGGGGGATGCACCCAGGCGGGCCAAAGGTGTTTTTACGAGAATGCTTTTCCGAATAACAGAAAGATTCTGGGTTCTGTGTGCATCGCAGCCAACAAGGTCGATATCCTGCTGCACAAAATCCAATCTTTCTCTTTTGAACCGAAGAATACGCTGGACGCTCATCGTGTGTTCGGCCTGATCCAGTTCTCCGCTTTCCAATGCCGCAGCTGTTAGAATTGCGGCCTGCTCCGCCACATCGGCGTAATGGGAGATAAAAGCCAAATCCACACCTGCACGGAAGGCATCCTTCACACCTGCGGCAGTACCATAGAATTTGGAAATGGCGTTCATTTCCATGCAGTCGCTCAGAATCAGGCCTTCAAAATGAAGTTTCTGCCGCAGAAGGTCGGTGACTAGTTTTCTGGACATGGTTGCGGGAACTGGCTGCGGTTCAATCTTGGGAAACAGAATATGGGCAATCATGATGCTGTCCACACCCTGCTGGATTGCATGGCGGAAGGGAAGCAGTTCCATTTTTTCAAGTTCTTCCAGTGTCTTTTCTACCCTCGGAAGATCCAGATGGGAGTCCACATCGGTGTCACCATGACCTGGAAAATGCTTGGCACAGGTGAGGACACCGCCGTCATGAAGGCCCTGCATCATTTTTGTACTGTATCGGATTACGGTCTGCGGATCCTCTCCATAGCTGCGTACCCCGATGACCGGATTTCCCGGATTTGAGTTGATATCCATATCCGGTGCAAGATCAAAGTTGATGCCCATTGCACGAAGCTCGCAGCCGGTAATGCGACCCAAAGCATAGGCGTTTTCCGCGTCGCCGGTTTGGGCAACCGCCATTGCACCGGCCACATTCGTGGCATCATCGGAAAGCCGTGTTACGACACCACCCTCCTGGTCAATGGTGATGAATGCGGGGTAGCCGGTTTCGCTCTGAATCAGGGATTGAATATCCTGGCAAAGCTGCTGAAGCTGATATTTATTGCGAATGTTGTGGCGGAATAGAATCACATTTCCGATTTTGTACTCCTTTACCAGCCGGATAAATCGGTCATCCAGTTCCTGTCCGGGAAAGCCTGCGATCAACCGCTGGCCAATACTGATTCGCCTTTCCAGATCCGTTTTCATTTGCAAAACTTCCTTTCGCTGTATCATGTTTGTTAGCCCCGAAGCGCCATTTCTATTGTCAAAGGTACGGGAAATGAATTGACAATTCATGCCAAATGGGGTACAATAATGTTGAAATGGAGCTTTATTTCAAATATACTATATTTTCCGAAATTATGCAACATTTATTTTTTTATCACAGGGAGGATCGTATGAATATTCTGACGGATTTGGCACAGAAGGAGCAAAAACTGGTGATAGGGCTGATGAGCGGAACCTCAGCTGACGGCATGGATGCTGTTTTGACAGAAATTACGGGCTATGGAATTCAGACAAAAATACGGACCAAATCCTTCGTGACAATTCCATACAGCCAGGAATTCCGAGCGTACTTGCTGAAAGTCGCAAAAGGGGATTTCGGCGGCAGTGCTGCACTCAGCCAGTTGAATTTCTACTTAGGAAAGCTGTCCGCCAAGGCCTGCTTAGCCGTGTGTGAGAAAGCCGGGATTTCTCCATCGGAGGTGGACCTTGTGGGCAGCCATGGGCATACAGTATTTCACCATCCGCTGTGGGAACCCTATTTCGATCTGTCTGTATCTTCCACCCTGCAGCTGGGAGAGGCATCGGTTATCTGTGAAACCATGGGTTGTCCGGTGGTTAGCGATTTCCGGGTGCGGGATGTGGCTGCGGGCGGCTGCGGGGCACCGCTGGTGCCGTATACCGAATATATCCTTTATGCGGAAAAGGACAAAACAGTTGCACTGCAAAATATAGGTGGGATTGGCAATATCACCTGCCTTCCCAAAAACTGTTCACTGGAGCAGGTGTCTGCTTTCGACACTGGCCCGGGTAATATGGTGATGGATGCACTGTGTGCCATCATGACCGACAATCAGAAAAACTATGACGAAAACGGGGAGCTGGCAGCCCGCGGCACGGTGAATTCTGAGCTTCTGGATTTTTTGCTGGATGACAAATATCTGTACCGTCAGCCGCCCAAGACCACCGGCCGGGAGATGTATGGGGAAGCCTATGTAAACAAACTTCTGAAAAAAAGGGAGGAGCTGGGGCTGACGCTGTTGGACACACTGGCTACCGCAACTATGTTCACAGCAAAATGCATCCAGTATTCGGTGGAGCATTTCTTCAGGGATATGCCGGATCGCCTGATTGTGGGAGGCGGCGGTGCCTACAACCCCACGCTTATGGAAATGATACGGGATTGCCTTCCGCACTGTGAGGTCCTGACGAATGAAGAGATTGGTCTCGACAGCGGTGCAAAGGAAGCAGTGGCATTTGCGTTGCTGGCAAATGAAACCATTGGCGGTCTGTGCAATAATGCACCCGGTGCAACGGGGGCAAGCCATCCGGTGGTGATGGGTAAAATCAGTCTATAAAGAAAAGAAGGATTGCGGTATGTTTGAGACGGTAACGGATATTTTAACGGAAGCCATTGAACAAAAGGCGACGCCGGGTGTGGCGGCGGCAATTGGCTGCGGAAACGAGATTCTGTATGAACGGTGTTTTGGCAGGTTGTCCTACGGCGAGGACGCTCCTGTGGTGACTCTGGAAACGCAGTATGATATGGCCAGCGTAACCAAAATCCTGTGTACGACAATGCTGTGCCTTCAGGCACTGGGGGAGGGTAGAATCTATCTGCAGGATCCAGTCAGCTTGTTTTTCCCGGAGGCACCGGCCGATAAGTGGGATATCACGCTGTTTCAGCTGCTGACCCATACTTCCGGGATAGATCCCCATTTCTTCCTGTGGGATTATGTGGGTGGAAAAGAGCATCCTGCGGAGGTGATTTTGAACCATACGCTGATTTGCAAACCGGGTACCGAGGTGCGGTATTCCTGTATGGGCTTTATTCTGTTGGGAAAAATCCTGGAAAAAATCTATGATGCACCAATTGACGAGCTATTCCAGAAGCGGGTTGCGAATCCGCTGGGGCTGAAAAGAACCGGATATTGTCCGGCGGATCTCCGGAATATTGCACCAACCGAGTATGATACGGACGGCCGCCTGCTGCAGGGGTGCGTACATGATGAAAACGCACGGTTCCAAAATGGGGTCTCGGCCAATGCCGGCATTTTCAGCACCATAAAGGACATGGAAGTGTTTGTCAGGACACTCGCCTGCGGCGGCACGGCACCAAACGGCACCCAGCTGATCCCTCCCCGGTGTCTGGAGAAGGCGATTACGAACTATACAAAGGGCATGGCAGAAAACCGGGGACTGGGCTTTAAACTCTATGGAGGCAGTGCCAACTTCATGGGGGATTTATTCCCGGATGCCGCATTTGGGCACACCGGTTATACCGGTACCGGATTTGCTGTCGATCCCGAAACAGGCTTTTACATCATCTTGCTGGCGAACAGGGTTCACCCCACCCGCGATCAGACAAGGTGGCTCCGTATCCGGCGGCTGGTGCATAATGCTGCCGCAGCCGAGTTCTACAGAGGGGATAAGAGGTTGGTTTGAAACTGGTGTTGTAGGTGAGCTCTCCACGGCGTTTTTCAAATGGGACTTCCGGAAACGGGGGACCGGAAAGCCGGATGGATTGCGGAGATCCCAAGTGCAACAAAATGGAGCGTTACCCGGTTGACTGTATCCGGGAACCTGTGAACGAATCCCCTGGGGCTGCGTGACCCTGTACGCCAGCCGGAAGAGATCGCAATGCGTTGGATTTCCCTTTGCATAAGAGAAGGCACCCCGGCTGGAGACCGAATAGTCGTCCGCTGGGGTGCCATTATTCTGTAGGGGTGACTCGCTCATCCGGACTGCACCGGCTTTGCGTACAATTCGATTCATTACCCGGTCATCCCTGAAATTTCGGATTCGCTTCGCACCATCCGTTTCCACACTTTCCATGTCCTCTGGGGACACCATGGCTTTGAAGGAGCCGACCATATATTCATGGAATTTTAGGTAATTGCGGCATCCGAAAATAGGAATCCGGATTCCTTAGTGTATATCGATTTCTTTGTCTGCTTCCCTGCCGGAAAGAATGCAGCCCAGTGTGTTCTTAAGAACTTCCACCTGTATCAGTTTTCGATATGTCCGTTCATACCCACCCGGAAGACCTTCTTGGGAGTTTGTAGAAGATGTCCCAAATCCACACATAGGGGGCCTTCAAATTCATATCCACAATAATGGTATTCGTGTCGTAGATATTTGCGGTCTTGTAGACTAGCTCACGGAATTTGATATCCACAATCTGTGCAGAGCCTGTGGAGTGGCTCAGGATAGACGGAATCAGGCAGGTAGCCGTTTTGCCTGATCCAGTGGAACCGCATATCAGGCAGTGATGCCCTGGCTCAGAGACCACAAATTTTCTCGTTCGATAGTCTTTTCCAAAGACAATACTGCCTGATTGGGGTGTTCCTACTAAATGATTCTCAGGAATCGGGGGGTACAGAGCCTTTTTGCGGTTGTATTCCTTCTGCGTGGGTCTGCGCAGCTCATTGGCGATTATCAGCGCAGAAGCCATTGCAGCGGCTAGCAGAAGGCCCAAAGTAGATATTGGAAGCGTTGCCCACCCCATGGTCGTAAAGCACAGGGCTCCAAACAGGACTGCTGTCATCAGGAGCCACAGTAATATGTAGATCATCTGCCTTTCCCCCTTTTCTCCGTCTGTGTAGGTGTCTGGCAGAAACCCTTGACCTCCTGAAAGCCGAAGGCATCACAGTACCATGCAGTCCGTTTTCCTGCGGAATGCAACACCACAATATCGGATATGGACATGGAATGGCCCTTGAAGTCCTTGGGGCGCTCCACATTGAACTTGTAGAACAGCTTGTCCAGGGTGTCATCCGCTTCCGTGGCCTCTGCTTCGTAAACCTTGTCGTATCGGCTCTCGGTCAGCCGAAACTTGTTGGCAACCTCAAAGGGCGTAAACTGCAGGAACCGATTTTCTGGCATGTCCTTCAGCTGCCATATCTCATAAGTGATACCCGGTAATTCCCGGGGCATCTGGGCTGCTGTCTCCAACTTCTCCCGTATCTCGTCCACGCGGCCCTTTTCCAGCATGTAGTCGGTAATTTTGTCAGCGTCTTTGATGGCAGTAAAAAGCATATTGTGATCCTTCTTGATTGTGGACAGCCAAGCCCAACTGAAACTACATACCACCAAGAAGGGGCTGTCTCAAAATGATTTGCAAAAATCATGAGGGGCAGCCCTCTTTTTTG
>JBJDYH010000088.1:0-3839 GCA_051867135.1 Faecousia sp.
AAAGCAGACGGCGGCGGGCCAGCCGCTCCATAGGATTTTCCGTGCCTCCCTCCATTCTTATGGCGGGGCGTTCTACTCTGTGACGTGTAGCCAACGCAAGTATCATTATTTCCGTCTGCGCATCCTGGCCCGCAGCTGTGCCAAAGCTGCTTTACAGCGCGGTATTTTTCGCTCGTCCCTTTTACTCCTTCCCTGGGCCTGTCCTGGCGCACCTGCTGTACGGCTCAACGCAGGCAGAACGTATCTGTCTGCCCTATTCATTTTTCCTCGGATCATCGATCCGCGAAAACACATCAGTTTGGATGTGCTTTGACTGATCGACGAGTCGGCTTTTCCGCGCTGTCTGTCTGTGATTTTTCCAAAATCCTGACTTCACAGGCCCAGCAGACCATTCGCCCTTCCGGCACAACAGCACCACACATCACGCAGCGGTCATCATTGGTAATATAAACAGGTATGCGCATTGCTTTCTCCTCTTTTAATGCGTTTCACGGTGAAACCCATTAAGCCAACTTTTCAGAAGGACGATGCAGCCTCGTCCTTCCTTGCGCTTACTTTTTATCCCTTATGTATGCCGCCAGCATATCCAGAAAATCCGAATTGCTTGGTGCCTGCGTAAGCGTCCGTCCGGCGACGTTATTTAACGCATCCCTGTCCCCGTATACCCAGCAGGATCTTATCAGGGTCCGCAGGGCGCGCTCCACGGAATGCGGCTTTACCCCGAAGTGCCTGGCTGTCTCCGGGTACAGCCGCTTGGTAATCAGCCGGACGCTGCCCTGGCCAGCGGCAATCTGATCGATCATAAATACAGCGTAGTCAAAGCCCGTCAGGCGGCCGCTGGCCCCTATGCTTCTGAGCAGGCGCTCAGCCGTAACTGTGATTTCCGGCGTCTGATCCGGCACATAAATATAGTACATGTCCACTCCCTCTTTCTTTTTATTTCCTGGTATGGCAGGGGCGGACACAGGCGGAGAACGGCAGCGCGGCAGCTCTTGTCGTGGCGTGAACATCTGCAAATTCTGACCTCACAGGAGTCCTTTCCAAAAAGCACATGATTGTTCTCCTTTTCCATCAATGTGCTTTTATTTTACCATAAACAGAGGGGTTTTTGTTTATAAATCCATAGATAACGGTCGGCATGGGCCGCCAGCTTTCCGTGGATAATGGTCGAAAACATCTTTCGTTTGCCTATAAAAAATCCCCTGCAATTTCACAAAATTGCAGGGGGTGAGCCCTCTTGCTCCTCAGTCTCGGAAGGGCTTCGTTTTTTCCTCCAGATGGGCGGATAAGTCCCAGAGCTGCTTGAGGCTGAACCAGTCCGTTTGAAGCATTCTCTCCATCAGGCGGCACAGATTCTTTGAGGAGATGCCTTTGAACTTCCCGCTATAATACTCGTCAAAGCGTATTTGTGCAGCATACAGGAGGATAACGGTTTCTTTTTTGTTGGAATAGCTGTGGAACGTCCCGGCCTGGTATACCGCCTCCTTCGCCAGAAGGTTTTCAATGACCGCAGATACGATGAGCCTGCCGGCAATCCGGTATTTGGACTTGTCCGCAATCTCCCGCACCGACAGCGGCCCGTCTGACGACCAAAGAATATGGAGAATTTCAAGTTGAGATTTGGTTAGTCCCATCTTACACATTTGTTTTGAGAAATTTATCAACTTCGCTCAGCTAAATACAATTCTGCGCGGCTTTGAATGGTGGCGACAGTTTCCTCAATGCTTTTATCTCCTGCAATAAAGGATCTTCCGCATTCCATTATGATTTCTTTGACCGGACTGTCTGACACATTTTCAGCATATAAAGTATTTTTTGTCAAATCAATAAGCTGTTGTAATTCCTCATCGTTCAGTTTGGCATCTGCGTTTCGGTAGAATGCATCATAATTTACAGGTAAATTGAAGTAAGATTGTAGCTGTGTCGAATAACTCACTTGTTGCTTTATAAACTCCCATGCACCGCTTTTGTTCGCACTGTTTTTGGGGATTGCCATACGAAAGCACCCCTCTGGACAACTGTAATAACTCCCGGTGTTATTCCCGATGGGGAAGCCTACAAAGGTAAACGGCTCTCCAAACATCTCCCGGATGTATGCTACCCGCTCTGGGGAGGAAATTATTTCTAACGACAGAATCACTTCTGAAATATCCAGTGGTTCAATAACCGAACTGCCTTCTGGGATCTCGTTCCCCATGTCATTGCACCACGTCAACAGTTCCGCGAAGGACTGGGAAGCGAAATCACATGTACCGTTTTCTTTATCTATATACAAATTTACGCCTAATGCTGCCACCCATTTCAGGAGATTTTCTTTTGACATATACGAATCAAAAACCGCTTCATAATTATTGTTCTCCATTAAAAGCTCTGTATAATAATTTGGAGATAATTCCGTTTCTCTGCCTATATCCGCCGCTCTTGCAGCAACAGTATTAATCACGGTGCCTGTCCACAATTCATGCAGTTCACCATAAATGGTCAATGCTTGTAAATAATTCGGCAGGAAACTATCTCTGCCTAACTCCGTATCCGAATCTATGAACGCATAAAGGTCTTCAAAGGCATCACTCGATGTATCTATATTGTCACAATAGAGGATTAAATCAGGAGAAGCAGATGACGAAATGTCAATAAGAGCCTTGCTTACAGAGGATGAACCATAATGCGTATAATCATACCGATATTTTGTGTTGGTGGAATTCATTTCATCCAATATTGGAATTGCGCCTGCGGCCTCGTCGCCGCAAAGTGCAACTATGACGGTTGTCTGCTCAACGGCTTTATCTAAAACCATTCCCGTGATCAGGAGATATTCAGTTCCGGAAATGGCACAGGCAAAACCGTACTCTGAAATACGGCTGACATAATTGCAATCATTGAGAGGCGTTCTGCCATAGTCCCATTGAAAAATCTGCATATATCTTTCATCTTTGAAGCTACAGCTTACGAAGGTCGTACCGGAATTCAATAAATATTCTCCAGACAGTCCTTGACAGACACTCCAATTCCCGGTTTCTGTTTCAGTTCCTTCCCCCACGCTACTTACCTTCAATTCTGCCATGCTCCCATTAAGGATATCACAACTATAATAGTGTGCTTTTGCCTGAGAAAAATTATAGCTTGAAACAATAGGGCCTTCAGATGTTAGACTTGCTGCGGTTATGATGTTTTCTGCGTCAAAGAGCTCCGTTGAGATGCTATTTTCTTCCCAACTGATGAAGGAAACATAGGAGCTACCATAGATTAGCATCCCGTCCTTCGCCGCAACCAAGCCTGCTACATCGCCAGAAGGCCAATTATCTATCTTGTAGCTATTTATGAATTCTCCAGTGCTTGCGTATTTTATTACTGCAAAATTCCCTTTGTAGTCATCGTTATAATATCCTATGCCATTGATCGTGTAGCTTCGGGGCAATTCACCGGTCAATACGTAGAAGTTTCCATCTTCGCCTGTAGTTATCGCATAAATGCGGGCTTCCCGTTCATCGTCGGGATTGTCTAAGTTCAAGAGCCTCGTCTCTGAAAAATCAAGAGCGCCATTTTCATCCACACAATACTCTATTAGTCCAAGAACCGGCGTTCCGTTGTCCGCTCCATACACCATCATAGTATTGCCGGATCTGGTCACGCCCTTTACTGTACATCCAGCTCGGAAAACATATAATTCCTCACGAAACATGGAAAGAATCTGGTCGTTTTCCTGTGAAACGGTTTCTTCCTGATCGTATTCAAATTCCGTAACAGTGTTATTCCCGCATCCGCACAGTCCCGATGTCAAGAGTATTGACATAAGCATTGCTGCAATTCTTTTTGCTGACATTTTATCTCCTTGTGTA
>JBJDYH010000089.1:0-3825 GCA_051867135.1 Faecousia sp.
TCACATGGTCACCCGAAGAATTATACGGAATGGAGATGTAAATCATGAACAGATTTGAAACAGAACGGAAAAATGTACAGCGTATAAAAGAAAGCTATCCGCCCGGCACACGCATTTTGTTGCTCAGTATGGATGATCCCTTTGCCCCTGTACCGGAAGGTACTAAGGGTACGGTTGTCCATGTGGATGACGCTGCACATTATGGATAGTTAATCATTATGGAAAGTAATCACCCAAAAAGCCTGGGAGACAAGCTGTTTTAGGGAGAAAACTTTCCATAATATCCGCTATAATTACGAAAGGCGTCAGCCTAAATAATTATTCGGAGGTTATAGTATGGAACCATACGCCAAGAATCTACCCATAACGGAACTTATTGCCCAGTTAGATGCGTATATGGTGGAATTGGGTTACACCCCCTCCACGCTACGACATCATCGCCAAGCATGGAATGCTTTGAAAAATCTTGCACTTGCTGAAGGCGCTACCTATTTCACCAAGGAATTAGGGTTCAAATTACTCCGGGAACACTACCATGTTGACCCATACGACTCAAAGTTAAGTGAGTATAAATCTGTGGTGCGCCGTTCTGTTATGCTTCTCCTGGAATTCCAAATTTCTGGAACCATTGCAAAACGAATACCGAAAAGTGAGTATATTTTCCCGGAAGGATTCCGCATCGCTGGTGAAGCATATTTGTCCATGCTACAATCCGAAGGGCATATAAAGGAGAGCACCCTACGCAACCACAGGCACAGGCTTGTAGCTGCAGCATTGTTTTTTGAGAACCACGGGGTAACAGGTATTGAGTTTGTAAACACAGAAATTATTAACTTGTATCTCAAAACATTGGCTGGATGCTCTCAGTCGTATTTAAGTGGGGTGCTTCGCACACTAAAGCGCTTTTTTGAATTTTCCTCCAAGCGTGGTTATCTTCTCGCATCATTTACCTTCCCCTCTGTTTCGGTATACAAGGACAGGAAAGTCCCGGAGTATTATTTGCCGGAGGAAATATCCGGAATTCTATCTGCCATCGACAGAGGCAATCCCCTTGGGAAACGTAATTATGCCATGATTCTGCTGGCGGCCCGTTATGGTCTGCGCATTGGCGATATTCGTACTTTGAAGCTGACGGATGTTGATTTTAGTACGAATCAAATCCATATTATTCAGCAAAAGACGAGCAAACCATTGACACTGGATCTACTCCCGGATGTAGGCTGGGCTCTCATTGACTATCTAAAATTTGGCCGTCCGAAGGTTTCTGCTGCTGAGATCTTTCTCCGCCATGTGCATCCGTATGGGCCGTTGGGAGATTCTGATAACATGGGATATGTGATTCGCCAGTATGCGGTTGCTGCCGGAATCCGAAAGAATGCAGAGAAAGCACATCATGGTTTCCATATGCTGCGTTACAGTCTGGCCAGTGACTTAATCCAACAGGGCATTTCGCTTACCACCATCTCCGGTATCTTGGGGCATTCCCAATTGAGTGTAACTTCAAGATACACGCAGTTGGATATTCCGCAGCTCATGGACTGTGCCTTGGAGGTGCCAGTATGAAGCCACATACACCACGATATGAATTTCACAGTGTTTTTGCAAAATTTATTCAAGGCTACCTTGAACAATTAAGGATTGTTGGAAAGAAAACAACATTACCTGGAAACAGTTTGCGTCAATTTGACCGTTACTGCTCTGCCATAGGTTGGAACACCGTTGAACTCCCTGAAATATTGGTCAACAACTATCTGAATACAAAGTCTGGTGAAAAAGCACAAACCCACTGCACACGTATTTCAGTTCTAAAATGCTTTTCCGAATATCTGCGCGGAGTTGGAGTTGAAGTTTCCTGGATTCCCACTCCTGGTTATGCACATACGCCAAATCAGTACATTCCCTATATCTTTACAAAAGCGGAGATTGCCAACATTATAAATGCTGCTGACCGAATGGCTCCATCCACGAAGGGTTCCAGATTTCATATTGTTTTCCCAACAATACTCAGAGTTCTGTATGCCAGTGGGTTACGCATTTCAGAAGTATTGGCACTCAAGGTTGGCGATGTTGATTTGGAGCAGGGTTTTATTGTTATCCGCAATGCGAAATTCGGCAAAGACCGCAAACTGCCGGTCTCCCTTTCTCTGTTGGAGTATCTGCGAACATACCGCATGGTAAATGCCGCACACATTGGCATAGATGCAGATAGCTGGTTTTTTCCCAATGCAAAGGGTGAATGCTATTCTCAACGCACTTTTTATGATAAGTTCCGCCAGATTTTATGGCAGGCAGGGATCTCTCACCAAGGAAAAGGAAAGGGGCCGAGGGTACATGATCTTCGCCATACGTTTGCGGTGCATTCGCTTCAGCAGAACATAGAAATGGGCAAAGACATTTACACTTCGCTGACAGGTCTGATGGTTTATCTCGGACACAGCAAAATATCCTCAACCGAGTATTATCTCAGGCTTACAGCAGAGGTATTTCCCGATTTTTTGGAGCGTGCTGACAGTATATGCGCAAAGGCAATTCCGGAGGTTATGCGTTATGAAGAATAAGGATGCCTCCTTGCCATATATTGTGTCACGTTTTTTCACGGTATATTTGCCCGGTGAACGGGGCTTTTCCGAAGCCACAATTGTTTCATACAGGGACACATTTAAGCAACTGCTATCTTTTTGCAAAGCTCACCTGGGTATACCTCCTGAAAAGCTCACTGTTGCCAACCTGTCCAGAGATGTGATTGCCGATTTTCTTAGAGCCTTGGAAATAGACGGGAAATCCGTATCGACCCAGAACCAACGGCTGGCTGCAATAAAGTGCTTTTTCGGATACGTCCAATATGCTTTCCCGGAATATTTGGATGTTGCCAGTGGTGTTCTGCAAATGCGAATGAAAAAGCAGCCTGAGCCGGTAGTCAACTATATGTCCGTGGATGGGGTGACCTGTGTTTTGCAACAGCCAAACATGAGTGTAGCATCTGGATATAGAGATGCACTCATGTTGACGATCCTCTACGACAGTGGTGCCCGCGCCACTGAGATAACGAAAATACGAATTGGTGACATTCGCCTCCAATCCCCGGCAACCATTGTACTACATGGCAAAGGCAGTAAAGACAGAATTGTACCACTCTCTGCCAAAACAGCAGCATTAATTGAAGAATATTTGAAACGGAAACGGTTGCTGGCTGCTATGCACAGGGACAAATTCCTTTTTACAAACCGAAGCGGTGAACAGCTTACCCGTGCTGGCGTTGCCTATATCCTGCACAAATATGTGGATGCCGCACGAATTGAGCGTCCAGATTTGATTCCAGACAAATTTTCACCACACTGCATGAGACACTCCAAGGCCATGCATCTTTTACAGGCAGGAATTGCCATTATCTACATCCGGGATTTCCTGGGGCATGAAAGTGTTAAAACAACTGAGGTTTACGCCAAAGCTGATGGCAAGAGCAAACGTGCTGCATTGGACGCTGCGTACTCCGCAGCTCTTGATTCAGAATTGCCCGCAAGGTCTTGGAACGATGATGACGATCTTATGAGATTTCTGACGGACTTGTGCGGCAAATAATTTATTATGGAAAGTTTTCTCCCTAAAACAGCTTGTCTCCCAAGCAGTTTGGGAGATTACTTTCCATAATGATTAACTATCCATAATGAGACTTATGGGTAGCTTATCATAATGGCCAGATTCACATGAAGTGGGACAACGGCAGCGCCCTCGCGCTTATCCCCGGTGAGGACAGCTTCCGAAAGCTCACCGATGCGGAACTGGCGGAAGAACAGGATGCCGATATCTCCGAGGAAGAAACCGGCC
>JBJDYH010000090.1:0-3817 GCA_051867135.1 Faecousia sp.
CATTACGAGTGGATTGATGTTTGTTCAGTCAGGTTTTATTCAGCTCCGTAAACCGCACCCCGCCAGGGTTTTTTGCTTCTTATCTAAAACATACTTCAATGTACTTTGGTGCAATTCCGTCAGGATAAGCACCAAATAAACACCAAAATCTTATCACAACTCTCTTGCACCGTCAACCCGCCCATGTGCTACAGAAATGGTCGGTGTCCAAATCGGACACAAAGGCCCCAGGCAATGCGCCTGGGGCCTTTCGCTTACTTCTGCAGATAGTTCTTGCTGACAAAGCCGGTGATGCTGCCGGCCACCACATACAGCCAGGGGACGCCGTTGACCTTCGTGTAGTATCCGTAGCAGCGCACGGAGGTACCACGCTTCAGGACGCCCAGGATCTTCTTGCTGGTGCCAGCGCCGGCGCGGATGTTCAGACCGGCCGATGCCGTGACCTTATAGGTGCCGGCCAGACTCTTGTCGAAGCTCCTGGCAGCATCAACCGTGCCGTTCGGCGTAGTCGTGGGGGTGGTGGGCGCCGCAGGCTCCGGGGTGGACACGCCGCAGGCGTAGTCGTTGAACTTGGCGCCGCCAGAGGGCCTGGTGCAGATCCAGTAGTGCTTGACCTGGGACTGCAGCAGCTTCAGCGTGTTCTTCAGACGGGCCGCCTTCGTGCTTGCCGGGTCATTGATGTAGACATTGGTGCCATCATAGTCATACCACAGGATATAGTGACCACTGCTTGTCCAGTTGCCTACGCCCATCAGACAGATCACCAGATCGCCACGCTTGATTGCCTCCAGCGCCTTCTCGTGGGCAGCAGCCGCATTGGCTGCGGACATACTCTGGACGCTGCAGCTGGTGATCTGAGTGATCGTCAGTCCATGGGCAGCGCCGTACGGTTTGAAGAAGGAATGGTAGGTGCCGTTCTGGATCGCCTTATACCCCTTCTGGACAGCCCAGGCGCAGGCCTCCACGGGGGTCTCCTTCTTATCCTTCCAGCTGGCCACCACCATGGCGGCCGCCGTTGGGCCACAGCCGGAGCGGCCGATGGTCGTGCTCTCGCCGGGCGCCGAATAGCTGACAGAGCTCCAGCGCTTGTCCGTCTGCAGATAGGATACAGGCTTACTCATGCAAACCACCTCCACCGTTGATGTAGCCGATCAATTTCTGCACCAGCGCCACAATATCGTCATAGCCCTGGTCATAGCCGTACATGGCCACATAGGCCACCAGAGAGCCACCTACGATGGCTGCCAGGGCGGCGCCGGCCCACTGATACCATACAGCAAACTTCAGGTACAGGCCCATGCCAACGGCCACCATCAGTGCCAGCAGGATGGCCACAGCGAGAACCACTCGCTTGGGCTGCTGCACGGTAGCAACGCCCTTGATCACATTGACCAGGACATTGGTCAAGGCAACCAGGATTGCAAAGATTGTCAGCATCATGCTCAAATTCATAAATACTCCTTTCAGCCGGCGGCTTCTCCGTCGGTCTCATCCTCTGTTTTCTGCGAGATCCCATAAGGGACTCCGTCCTTATCAATGCCGTATTTATTACGGCTGTCTTTCAGCTTTGCCTGGTACACAAGATAGCCAATCACCGGGGTGATCATCTCGGCCATGCCGGTGCAGGCCACCGAGGCATCCGGCTGAAAGCCCAAAAAGATCGCTACCCAGTAGACGGCGACATTGATCACGCCCAAGACAAAGCAGGCCGTGCAAGCCTTCACATTGCGTTCCATCAGTGGCCACCTCCTGTCTCATAGTCCGCAAGAATCTGCTGATCCAGTGCCTTCTGAGCTTCCTCGGCCGCCTGGTAGGCTTCCCAGGCATCTTCCAGTTCCCCGTTGGGAGGCGGTTTCGTGACCGCGTGATGGAGCCAAAACAGAACCCGGCCGGCGGCCCGGCGCCGACGCTGTTCCAGTTCAGAGCGCTGCCGACGAATCTTGTGATCTTCTTGCCGGCGCTTTTCTTCTGCGGCCAGCTTGGCGTCGATGTACTTACGCAGGTAGTACAACAGCAACCCGGAAAAGAGCAGCGATACTACCGTACCGGGCAGGGCCGCCACCACGCCCTGCATGAACTCATCAATCATCGAACAGACAGTCCTCCCTTCCAACCTTCAGGAGCCGGTCAAACCCCAGCAGGCGATCAAACAAAAGAAAAATGATGTGCGTCATACCGACGCCTCCTCATCAGACGCGGGGAAGTCCACAACCTTGCTGTCGGCATCCAGAAGTTCCTGAACAGCCGACCGCCAGCGCTCCGGCACCATGTCGATAGTGTAGGCTCCACCGGACTCTTTGATCTTGCGATAATAGATCTTCGCCATGATCACACCTCCGTCCCTTCAGTGAGCAGACCAGCCAGCTCGATCAGCGCGTCAGCCTGCTCGTTCAGCTGCGTCTGCTGGGCGTCAACCGTCTGCTGCAGCGCCTTATTCTGCCCCTCAGCGGCCGCCAGGGCCTCTGTGAGCGCCGCCAGAGCGGCAGCGGTGGTGTCGCCCGCCCCCTGCTCCAAAACGGCCCGGAAAGTACCGTCAGCGGCTTCGTAGGTCACGCGGGCCACCCGGTAGCCGGAAAAGGCTTCCACCAGGTCGCCGTCATCGGTGGTGATGCGGAGCAGGGCCGTATCCATGCCGGTGATCTGCTCCAGGCTGGTCTCAGACAGCGTCAGTACCAGCTGATTCCCCTGGGCCTGGTAGTCCAGGGCTTTGATGCTATTCGCTTTCATTGCTTGCCCCTTTCGATGTCGTTAGTTTGAGACATACTTGTTGTACTGGTGTTTGATAACATCTTCATTCATGGCTGCGTAGATCTGCGTGGTGGATATATCCTCATGCCCCAGGAGCCGCTGTATTGCGGTAACATCCATTCCGGCGTTGAGTGCGTGGGTGGCAAAGGTGTGCCGCAGCAGGTGCGGGTGTACCCGGATAGACAGTCCGGCCCGCTCACTTATGGCCTGGATAATCCGCTGGATCGCCCGTTGCTTTAAGGGGAGGTATGGAGCCTTGGTGCTGACAAACAGCCCATCACCGCCCTTGCGCTCCTTGATGTACTCCTGGAGCATGAGTCTGGCCCGGACGCTGAAATACACAACGCGATCCTTGTCCCCCTTTCCTGTAACAAGCACTGATCGGTCGCTGAAATTTAGGTCATCCGCTCTGAGCTGGGTTACTTCACTCAGGCGGCAGCCGGTGGATACCAAAAACTCAACCAGCGCCTTTTCCCGGTACCCATCGCAGGCATCCCGCAGCCTTTCCAGTTCCTCCACAGACAGCGCCTGCCGGGCATTCTTCTTGTCCAGCTTCAAGGATCGGATCTTCAGCATAGGATTTTTCTTGATCTTCTCCTCCATGTATAGCCATCCAAAAAAGGCCCGGAGGGTGTTGATATGGGTCTGCAGGCTGGTCTCAGCCAGATGGCGCGTGTCGCTCAGATAGGTGATGTACCCCCGGATATCGTCCGTGGTGATCCGGGATGCGCTTTTGTTGACTCTTTCAGAAAAAAGTTCTAAGGTATACTTGTAGTTGGCCAGGGTTCGAGGGGATAACCCCTCAATCCTTTTGGCGCCCAGGTAGTACTTGATCCGCTTGTTCAGATCACTTTTTTCATCATCATTTTCTCGGAGGATCGTGTAGTCCTTCAAGATGGTGTTTATGGCTTCGATTGTGCCGGGCGAATCGGCGGAAACCGTTGCAGCAAGCCGCTTTGCAAGCTCTGTCTTTGCGTTCAAAATAGGTTCTCCTTCCGTTTTTGGTATGCCTTATTATACATACCAAAAGAAGGATTTTTGTACGCATTAGACCGCTATGGCGGCGGTG
>JBJDYH010000091.1:0-3791 GCA_051867135.1 Faecousia sp.
CTGGTACTTTGATTTCCGTGCCGTCCGGCATAAGGACGGAGACAACCTGATTCAGATCGATGGTGGCTTCCGGCTGCAAATTCTGGATGCCGGAACCTGCGTTGTCACCGTACAGAGGAATTCTGCTTCCATCCACCAGGATGACATAAGCACAGCGTTCCCCAACTGTCAGGAAATCAGGTGCAACATCCTCCAGATCGCAGACAATGGTCGCACTCATAGGCCGCAGGATAAATGCGGTAATCATGGTATCCTGATATACATCATTTCCTTTCATATCCCACCCGCAGGCAGCTCTGGAAGCAAGAGGCGCTGTGATGAATTCCAGTTCCTCCGAGAGAACATCTTCAAAAATCACATCCATAGACCATGTACCCTCTGCAAGCAGATACGCTTCCGGCTCATTTGTTTCCTCGTCAAGGTAGACGGCATAGAGATCCTGCCAATAGATGTTCCATACCTTACCGGATGCGAAGGGCTTTTCCCCTTCTCTCATTTGCCCGGAACTTGCAGTGTATTGCAGAATGACATTTTGGGTGTTGGCTTTTCCATCGCCATCGTCCTCTACACCGTATCCACCGGCAACATTTCCGGATCCCCCTGAAATATCCTCGAAGAAGCCCCAGCGGTTGCCAGGCTTCAGAGCGACAGGATATCCGTTATGCTCAAGGAGGTTGACTCCCTCCGGTGCCGTAATACCCAATGTGATGGACGCTTTGTTTCCATCCGATTTTACGGACTTCAGGGTGATGGAATAGCCTTCGATCCCTTCGCCGGAACCTGCAGCCTGATTTGTGAATTCCTCCCAGCCATCGATCAGCTGTGGTTCAATGGAAAAATCAATGGCATCCGCAAGCCGTTCAATTTGCCGGTCTGTCATAAATTCCTGTTCGTGGACAGTTTCGCCTGTTATGTTGGTGGTGTACTGTTCGTCGATGAAAGCAAACCGGAGAGTAACCGTGTAGTTCGGCATATCGCAGAAGATATATCCCCGCCAATCGGCAGGCGAACGGAAGATCAATACATTTGCACCGGAAGCCGTTTTATATGTCCATTCTTTCCAAGTCTCAATTTCTCCAAGGGAAATCACATCCTCTGTAAAGGCATCTTTGTGCATGTAATAAATGTGGCATCTTGTTTCCAGATCCTTTTCATCTGCAGCACCGGGGAGGATGAAATGAAAATCCATATTCAGATTTCCGCACTCCTGATAAGCCGCGTAATCAAGCTCCATGATTGCATCTGTTCCTGGAATCGCAATATCCTTCAGGCCTAATGCTTTGAGCGTGAGTTCTTCGGTTTTGAATGGAACCGTGCTGCCAATTGGCTTCAGATTATATTTTTCAAGAATTTCATCCAGTTTTTCCTTCATTTCCTGGGAGTAGATGTTATAGGATTCGTATTCCGCAGGAAATTCCGGAACCAGTCCATCCTTTTGCAGTTTATTCAGAATGGTGTGATCCGGATCAAACTCCTTCTGGAATGCAAACCACTCCTGAGCTGCCTGATAGTTTCGGCTGCCTTTCAGGCCTGCAAGTGTCAGCACCTCTTCCGTTACGGCTTCCTGTCCGAGATAGGCAACAGCCTGTCCCGATTCCGGGTCATACGCAAACACATCCTGGTAGGTCTGCTGCTGTCCAATATGGATTTCCCGTATGCTCAGCATATACGCTACCGCACAGCCCATCAGGAGCAGCATCAGCGCGATGATGGCCGCTATCAGAAACGGTCTGCGAAGCAATCGGCGCGCATTCACATTCTTTTCAAACTGACCGTGCTCCGCATTTTCAATCAGATCACTGCCCACATCACTCAGTCCCCGAAACAAATCCTTCCCGTTCATACCGGAATTTCCTCCTTCTCAAGATATCTGCGCAGCTTGTCTCTGGTCCGGTTCAGCCGCATCTGTACGGCGCTTTCGCTGATGCCATACCGGGCGGCGATTTCCGCAATGGTATCGGCGTACCAGTACCGGCGCAGGAAAACCATCTGGTTATCCTGGGTCAGCGTACGCAGAAACCCGTCCAGAACCGCGCCCAATTCTTTCTCTTCCATTTCCCTGTCCCGGGTTTTGTCCGGGATGCACATCTCCATCTCCTGGGTCAAGCTGACAACCTCCGCGTTTCGTTTGGCTGCCGTTTTCCAGTCCAGCTTGTTCAGCGCCAGATTTCTGCAGATTCTGGCCAGGTATGCGAAGAAATGCCGGGGCTTCTGGGGAGGAATCGTGTCCCATGCCCGCATGTAGGTGTCGCTGACGCTCTCTTCGGCATCCTGGTGGTTTCTGACGATGTTATTCGCCAGAACAAACAG
This sequence comes from Faecousia sp., assembly GCA_051867135.1. Lineage (GTDB taxonomy): Bacteria > Bacillota > Clostridia > Oscillospirales > Oscillospiraceae > Faecousia. The sequence goes on from JBJDYH010000091.1 coordinate 2,311, forward strand.
CCGCCTGCCGTAGACTTCATCGGTATGCCGGATGGCATCCTCGTTTCTGGCGAAGAACAATTCCAGTATTTCGCTGTCTTCCATATGGGTTCACCTCACTTGTGTTTTTGTTCCTCACCCCTATAGACCGAATTTTCTCCGAAAACCTCACACATATGGGTAAAAAAATTACCAATGCGAAATATTCCCCACAGAGCAGCTGCCCGGAACAGAGTCCGGAAACTGCGCTGTGGGGAGCATGATTTTCGTTTTGGCGGTCACGCCGGTTCCTGAACCAGGGAATAGTCCGGTCTTCCGTAGCCGGCGATGCCGGGGTCGCTGCGCAAATACCGCTTCCTTGCCACGCAGCCGCCGTTGGCCACGATGCCGGTGGCATCGGAGGTGTTGCCCTCCACGGTATAGACGCAGGTTTCGTCCACCCCGGTGACCAGGCCGGTGTGGCAGATGGTTCCGTTCTGCACGAAAAAGATCTGGTCGCCCTCGGCAGGCTCTGTAACCGTGCGGCCTGCCTCCCGGTAATAGGCATAGGAGTACCGGCAGCCTGCGCCACGGCTGAACATACTCTGGCAGAGGAGCTTTCTTGCCATGTGGACGCCGTAGGCCTGCACGAAGCACCAGTCCACGAACACATCGCACCAGGGCATTCCCTGCTTCAGTCCCCGGTAGAAGCCCAGCCGGAAATCCAGATCCCGGGCGTATTTGGTGAAGTTCTCATCCCCGGCGTTCTCCAGCTTGTCATCCAGCGCTTCCAGGGTCTCCTTTTCCACATAGCCCACCTCTTGGAGGGCAACGATTACGGATTTGTGCATGGCGCCTCCTGTTCCCGGGGCAGGTCCACCAGAATGGGACTGTGGTGCATGGCGGGCAGCAGCTTCTGCGTCACATCCCGGACGGGCAGACGGAGGCTGGTGGTATTGATACAGGGATGGCAGCCCAGGTACTCCGCGTTCAGAACCTCCGCATCGATGACCAGCTGCACCCGGTTTTCTGTGTCGTTCATCAGGCCCAGCACCGTGGCAGAGCCGGGGGTATTGTCCAGAAACTGCTCCATATACTTCTCATTCCCGAAGGAAAGCCGGGACACCCCCAGCTGGGAGGAGAGGTATTTGGTTTTGAAGGGCTTGTCTGCCGGCATCATCAGCAGGTAGAAGCTGGTTTCCTGCCGGTTGCACAGGAACAGGTTCTTGCAGATCACCGCCTCCAGGCTCTCATCAATCTGGGCGCAGATCTCCATGGTCATGGCAGGTTCATGGTCGATGCGCTGGTAGGCGATGCCCAGACTGTCCAGCAGGTCATAGCATTTGATTTCTTTTTCCAGGCGCCCCACATTGGTTTCCGGGCGGCCTTGCATCAGGGTCAGCATTCCGTTGCCTCCGTTTTTCATTTTTCGACTATTATAGAGGATTTCCGCCACGGAAACAAGAGGGGAATTCCTTTACTTCCTTCCCAGGGTTTGCTATACTATATAATGTGCTTATCGG
>JBJDYH010000092.1:0-17148 GCA_051867135.1 Faecousia sp.
GGAGGAAAAATATAATGAGAAAGGAAGTCAAATTTCCGATTGCGGCTGTATTCAGTTTACTCAATGTACTGATCGGGCTGATTAACATTTTCTATACCTTTACACGAATAGGCGGTATGCCGACGTCAACGGTAGTTCGTGCGTCAGTCTGGTGTATTATTACACTTCTTTCAGGTATTCTGCTGACGATCGTGCTGTTTATGCGGAAACGAGGGGCGTTGCTTTGGGTTCCTTTGGGATTGGAACTCGCTATTGATCTCTACTATTTATGTACCTTTGTTTCTGGTTACGCATTTTCTTCGCTCATTCAGGACCTTTTTTATCTGGGAATTCGAATTATTCCTGTTGTAACCTGGCTGCTGCTCCTGCTGTTTGCAATATTTCAGGATTGGAAAGAAGAGTCCGGCACAGCAACATTATTCCGAAAAATATGGTTTGTCCCCGGAATATTGAACATATTTGGTTTCTTGGGCGATTTTGTCGGACGCGGCGGTTTTAATCTGATAATTACGATTGTTTCCGGTCTGCTGGCTTCGATACCGATGGCGTTTCTGCTGGGATGGTGGCTGACACGTCCTTATAAAAAGGAGAAACCGATCTATCAAATGCCTGTTGCACAGCCTTATGGACAGCCGGTCTATCAGAGTGTTGGCGCTTTTGATGCTGCTCAGAAAGTAATCTGCTCTGGCTGCGGCCGGGAACTGCTGCCGGACGAGGCATTTTGTGCAGGCTGCGGTACCAGACGCCCGGAACCGTCTCGGGCCGAACCGGATACTGCAGATCATAAGGTTTTCTGCTCCGGCTGCGGCAGGGAGCTTCCACCGGATGAGGATTTCTGCTGCGTTTGCGGTACGCGCAGGCCAAACCTGTTGCAGGATGAAACAATTGTTTTATAAAGAGGAAAAATATAATTATTAAATGCGATGTGTTTTACGATGAAAATGAAAAAGTTGATATTATTGCTTGTTATACTATGCGTTGCGGTCACCATGCTGACTGCCTGCGGAAATACAGAATCCGATTCGACAAATCATTCGGATAGCTCTGAAGTCACTGAGATGAAGGCGGAATCTACCTCCTGGAATGCCTTTTCTACCATCGGAGATCTATCTGAAATCACCTGGTATTTGCAGCAGGTTTATGGAATCTCAGACTTCAGCACCTGCCGGTACTATGATTTTGATGATATGTCAGAGGCGGCGCTGGTGTTTGTGCAGCTTCCCGGAAACAATGATACGCCGGGAACATTTTTGATCTTTGGCTATGATCGCGACCTCGGGGATTATGGGAGTATACGATATGAGGGCTTTCCTTTCGAAGAGACCGACCGTCAGCAGATAGGGACGGATTTTGAGGGCAACGCCGTGTGGAAAATCAATTTTCAGTCGTCAGGTGGTGCGGAACGATATTTCATGTATGTGACCTTTGACGAGGAAGGGAGGATTCGGCGGCTGCTGGACAGCATGCTTATCCAAACGTATTTCTATCACCCGGACGGCACCCTCGCGCAGATGGAGCGCCTGGAAGCGGAAACCGACTCCTGGAACACCGATGAAAACTACTATGACTTCGTGTCCGGAAATTATTTGTCAGAAGACCATCTTATTCGTTGGAAATACGAGTACAACCCCGATGGCAGCCTGCGCGTTGTCTATATCGGTGCAGAGCCGGAATATATTGGGGCTGTGGGTGACTATGGAGCATCCGAGATGGAAGAAGAAGGATTGACCTATTTTCAGTGTAACTCCTTTGAATACGATGAAAACGGCTTCCGTACCCAAATAACGGACTATGAGTATGGCGAAACGGTCCTGACATATACCAGAGATTCCCAAGGGCGGATCAAGGATCACACACTGGTGATGGATGATGGTGAAGCCGTAGAGGAAGGCGCCTATCATTATACGTATTTGCCGGATGGAACTGTAGAAGTGGAATAGGAACAAACAAAGGAGGATATTTTATGCAAGCAAAAAGAAACCTACGGCTGCTGTCTGTATTTCTGACCGTCATCCTATGCGTCACCATGCTGACTGCCTGTGGACAATTCTCAGAGAAAGGAACGCTGTCGGTCAGCTTTCCAAAAGCCGTACATATAACCAGTCAAGGGACAGAAACCATTACGAACTATTCACATGACAGAGTCATCGTTCATGATGACGGTTATATTGAGGTCCGTGGAACCAGTGAAACTAATGGCGAGAAATGCATCGTGCAATGGCTCTATGCGCCGGATGGAATGCCCATAGGCAGTCGCGAGGGAGATACGAATTATGTGTTTCTGTTCGACAATTATTTTGACTTTGTTCCGGGGGAAGACGGCGTCTTAAAGGTGGACGGAAATACGGTCTATTATGAAGACTATTATGACGTCTATGACGTAGAAGACGGTATTATTCGGGAAATTACCGGGTATAGCAGTGATGGTCAGCCCGGGAGCCATTTCAAGATGAATGAATTTGGTCAGCTATTGGAAATGGCATTTTACGATTCAAACGGTGAGAACTATAAAGTAGAGCGTACATATGAAGAGATTCCCGTCGAATCATGATAGGGAGATACGAAAAACAAGGAGGATTTACTTATGAACGACACAAAATACAGTCCCACTGCTTCCGAAACGGAAGAGTTGATGGACGGCAGCCTTCACTCTGTGGTGAGCTACATCGTCCAGCTTGTAAAAAGCTGGAATCTGAATCAGCTTCCGTGCGTCCTGGCAATCATATCTGCCATCAGCGCTCTTTTTCTGCTGATCAATCTCAATGGCCAGATGTACATGTGGACGTGTGCGCTTGCCGGTCTTTTGCAGCTTTGGATGTGCGTGAAGAAGGTGAAGACAGAATCCTTCGCCATGGCTTTTACATATTCCCTGTTTAGTGTTGGCAGCCTGATTACAGCAATTCAGCAGATTATCAATTACGGAGGATATTATTTCTCCGGCTGGCGCGGGGCGGAACGGGTAATTGTTCAGTTGGTATTGTATGCTTTGGTTGCCATGGCTTGGGTGCTGGCACTGAAAAAGGATGAAAGTAAAAACACGCTTCGGCTTGTTTTCTTTGTCATCTCCTGTGTGCTTGGCGCATACGAGGTGATCTTTGTCCTGCTTACTCTGCGGACAAGCTTTAAGCTTGCCCTGTACGGTTTGGCATGGATTGGATTTATTGCTGTTTTTGCCATACCGGTTTTCGTGCTTTATCGAAAAAATGCCCCGCAAAATCATACCTTCGTGCAGAGCGTCAACAGAAGTGAAAATCCCTTCAATCCACAGATGTCGTATTATTCGCCCGAGCAGCCGCATACAACCGTACTGTCGCAGGAACAGCCTTCCGCTACACCGGAGGGGGTCCAAAACCCAGGTCCTTCGCCGGCAACCATTTTCTGTACACAGTGCGGTGCCGCTATGGACAGCCGTTCCATGTTCTGCACAAGATGTGGCGCGAGACTGAAAAATGATCCGGTATGATAACCGGGCGCATTGATCGCTTTTTCATGAACAAAACAAATTTTCACAGAAAATCAGGAGGAAAAATTATGAGGAGAATTGTAAAGAGACGACTATTATCCGTATTGTTGGCCGTCATCCTATGTGTCACAATGCTGACTGCCTGCGGAGGCTCAAAGCTCAATGGCACATATCACTCTCAAGGGCTTATTTCCCAATCGTTTACCTTTGACGGAGACCAGGTGACCATGTCTGCTTTTGGTATCAATGCCAGCGGCACATATCGGATCGAGGGTGATCGAATCTGCATCACATATACTCTGTTTGGCCAGGAATACACCTGGGAGCAGTCCTTTTCGCAGTCGGGAAATGTGATTAACATCGGTGGTACCGAATTCAAAAAATAACGAAAGTGGGGAAATAATTATGAAAAAACTGATTGCACTGCTGTTGGCTATTACCGTTCTATTGTCGCTGAGCGCCTGCGGAGGCGGCAGTGATTTGCCGTCCTTGTCCGGGTACTATGAATGTGAGAGCTATGCCTTTGACATCAGCGCCTTGGAATTTGAATCGGACGGAACCGTAACGCTCTATATGGACTGGAATTATACGGGTACATACAAAGCAAAAGGTGATGGCTACGTGCTTGAGATCACCGGCGGACAGAGTTCAGTTTCCGATCTGCTGGCAAAGGAGAAAAACGATGCCTACAAGATCACCGTTGAGCCCAACGGCGACGGAACACTTACGGTGTATTTGAAAGCAAAGAGCGGATATATCTACTACGGCGATCCGTCCGCCGTCTTCACGCCAAAATCGTAAAAAGAGCGCTGATACCGCCTCTTTCGTAATGGCAGTACAGAGTTCAAAAAATAAAAATTAGGAGGAAAATATTATGTGGTTTGCGATTTTATTATCTGTTGGCCTGGTCGCCATTGCCGTGTTCTTTGGGCTCCGCCAGGGAAAGGTAAATCAACAGCTTATGGACGAAGGAAGAATCGTTCAGCGTAAGTATGTCATAACGGAGCAGGCAGAAGAATTCACCCTGCGGGGTGCGGATTTCGCGCGTGTCCTGCAGGGTATTCAGAATGCTGACCTGCGGGGAAGCGGTGTATCCGTTCAAAAAAATGACGCAAATCAGGTGTTCTTCTTTACCGGAAGCAACTGGAAGGCCGAAATGTATCGGAAGAACGATATAGGCGATCAGAACGTATGGTATTTCCATTTCACCAACTGGAAAACCCACCGGGGCATGGTGCAGGAGCACATTCCCATGAACATTCTGATTACCGCCATCGAGAAAATGTTCCTTTCCATTGACCCGACAGCTCAGGTCAAGAATGTTCCAATTCAAGTAAAAACAAAAACCAGCTTTTTCTAAGCAGAATCAGGAGGCAGGAAAATGGACAAAAATGTATTGCTTATTATATTCGCTGTGGGTCTCGTGCTGATGATATACGTCATCAAATATATCATAAACCGGGTAGTGAACAAAGGAGCCGATGCAATCGGAAATAAGATCAGGCAGGTGCAATCGGAGAAGCACCCGGCGGAAAATCAAAGTCTGGCAGAAAGGCTTGGGGCTCAGCCTCAGACCCCCCCGGCCGTCCAGTCCAATCAGACGCCGCCCCCGCAGCCTCAGTCCGGTAATCTGGCAGACCGTTTTCAGACTTCCACGCCCTCTCAGCCGACTGCCACGCAAGCCGGTGCTTTTTGCGCAAAGTGTGGCGCTGCGGTAAAACCCGGCAGCGATTTCTGCGCGAAGTGCGGAGCAGAACTGAAAAAGAACTGAATACGAAACCCAGACAGAAAAGGCCGCAGTAATGTGGTCTTTTCTAATGTAACCCTGTTCCAATTCAATTCGCCGATAAGTACGGCGAGTGGAAGGTGACGAAGGAAGCCACCGAGACCGCCAAGGGCGAGAAGGAGCACACCTGCACCGTCTGCGGCTACACGGAGACGGCGGAGATCGCCAAGCTCCCGGCACCCGGATAAGACCAGCCCGAAGACCGGTGACAGCAGCCAAATGGCGCTGTGGATGCCGCTTCTCTTTGCCAGCGCGGCAGGCGTAATCGGAATAACGGTTTACGGTAAGAAGAAAAGAGCGAAATAAATTCATATCAGCGTGCTTATCACACTTACAACGATCCCTCCTGCCAGTTTGTACCTGACAGGAGGGATCGTTATGGAAAAGAAGCAGGAAGACTCCTTGAAAACCAGGTGGGTTTGCCCTGCTTCTTTGCATCATGTCTTTCTTTCCATAAGGCATCCTATGCCTTTAAGGACATAACACTCCGTAGCCCAGAATCTCATAGTAACCCACCGGATATTGCCGCTGACGGCAGCTATCGCCGGAGTTTCCCTCAATAGTGCAGACGATGCCGTTTTCGCATTTCTCCACGATGCCCACATGGTCGGCCTGTCCGTCCTGCGGCCCGGAGGAACGGCCCGGATTGTCCCAATCAAAGAAGATGATCATGCCCGGTGTGGGTTCAATGCTGTTATCGGCCCACTGGCCACGATCCCGGAACCACTGGACGCCGTTGATACAGCCTGCGAATTTGGGAACCACACCGGTGTCAATATAGCCGCATTCGTTGGCGCACCAGCTCACAAAGCAGGCGCACCATTCCACACGGGAACTGAATCCATACCATGACCAATAGGGCTGACCGCCGATATTGCCCACCTGGGACAGTGCCACAGCCACAATCGCATCATCGCTGACGCCGATCCCGTACAACACCGCCGCCCAGAGGGAATTGTTGTCCTCGTTCAATAGCTCGGCAAGCTGTTCCCGTTGGTCTGCGGTAAAGCCAAACTGGTCAGCCATTTCCTCAGCAGTCTTGTGGCCGACTGTGATATAGAGGGTGGTTTGGGTGACGGTAGTGGAGGTTTCCACGATATTGCCGTTGCCATCATCGGTTTCCTCAATGACCGTTTCGGTGGAGGTTTCCGTCCGGGAGGATATTTCGTGCATCTGCCAGAAAATATCTTTCAGGATGGCCTTTCTGCCGTCATCCACCGTGGCCACATCCATGGCATTGTCCGGGTCAGTGGTGGTTTTTACCGCATAAACGGACAGCACCTCCGGCCACAGGGCGCGGGAGCCGGACATTTCCAGTACATCATAGGAGAGGTTGGATTTTATGGTTTCCAGCTCGTTTTCATAGTCCTCGTTGATCTCCCGAACCACCGTCTGCATGGTCTGCCCGGTGCCGGTGTCCTCCCCGGAAAAGAAGATACCGAAGCAGGAGCCAACAATCAGGCCCACCAGACAGATAATAACGATCACCATCACGGCCACCCAGCCTCCGGCAATAATGGCAGAGATCAGCGCCTTGGTTCCGGCAATGATGGCCTTTATCGCCGCAGCCGTGGCTTTAGCGGCAGCCTTTACAGCGGTAACTGTGGTTTTGGCTGCCGCTTTTGCTGTCTGCGCCGCCGCTTTGGATGCTTTGACCGTGGCCTGTGCGGATTTCTGTGCGGCTTTTGCCGCAGCCTCTGCTGTTTTCACGGTAGTCCTTGCGGTCTGCCGGGCAGTCTTGACGGTTTTCTGAGCGGTTTTCACAGTGCCTTTTGCCGTCTTGACCGTGGCCTTTCCGGTGCTCCTGGCAGACTGTTTTACAGTTTTGGCGCCATGCTCCACTGCCTTAGCAGACGAATCAGCGGCATGGGAAATTGCTTCTCCATGCCGCTGACGGGTTTTTATCTGTATGCTTTTTTCAGCCTGTTTTTGGGCGTATCGTTTCGCCTGCTGCTGGGGTGTCGGTTTTGACGGTTGGGCAGCTTCTCTGGCCGTTTGTGCCTTGGCCTTTTCCGCTTTATGCCGTTCCAGATGTTCCTTGCCCTTTTGGATGTTCTCTTTGGTGTCCGCAACAGCCTTTCGCCCCTGTTTATCAAGCTGATGGGCAGCTTCATAGCCGCCCACCTCTAAAGTTTCGGTCACACGGTCAGCAGCATATTCTGCCGGGGAGCTTTCAGCCGAAGATACACTTTGCTCCGCCTTTTCTCTGGTGCGGATATAGGCATCCTTCATGTGCTCCCCGGCGACAGCGGCACGGTCCAGGGTCTTGACCGTGCCTTTCGCCACATCCCGTGTCTTAATATCAGGCATCGGGGTTCACCTCCCCAATAGGAGAGGCGATTTTCTTTGCCACGACTACCATGCGGCCATTGGTGCGGCTGTACTCACAGGTGGACAGGGTAATGAGCTGGTCGCCGTACTCTGCCGTCACACCGGTGTCATAGAGGGCCAGTTCCCTGCATTTGGCAATATAGCTGTCAAATTCCTCCTCGTTCCCATCTACAAAGTGGTAATACTTGAATCCATCCTCAGAATAGGCTACCGTCTTGAACACAGCTACGATCTCATACTCCCCAAATTCGGAGAGGGTATCAAAACGAATGGTCTTGTGTTCCGCATAGAAATCCTTATCCGTATACTTGCACAGATCCGCAAACATGGAGCCGTTATTCATGTGGTGGCCGTAGATCACCAGATTGTCCGACTGCCCCAGCACACAGTTTTCCTGCATATAAGGGACACCGTAAGCACTGTATTCTTTGTCAAAGCCATGCTTCAGATAAAAGTCGGGATTATCCGGGGTCTGCATGACAGGGTAATCAATGTTTGTCCCCTCAATTCTGATCCAGCCCACAAAATCATGGTTCTGCTCATAGACCGCCCCATAGGTTTCATAGGCGCTCAGCCCGGCAGGTTCAGTTTCTTCTGTGGTTCCGGTTTCTTCATCTGCATTACTTTCCTCCGGCTCTGTGGGTTCCGTCTGGATCAGAGCGGCAATATCCTCAAAGGCTTCGGCGCTCTTTTTCTGGTCTGCATACTCCCGATAAAGCATAACTGCAGAGAACACAAACACAGCAGCAAAGAACACTGCCGCCATGGTTAAAAGACGCTGTTTATTCAAACGCTTCATATCGTTACCTCCATTACTGTGCAGCGGTGCTGCCGCTGCCGAATACGCCCTCGCCGGGGCGGGTGGTCATGAGCTGGTAGAGCTTGGTATCCCGTGGGAACCGGTTCTCGAAAGGCACCAGCGCACTGCCGTATTTGATAAGGCCGCAGCCTGCGTCCGCATTGGTCACATAGCTCATCTGCTCGTTGGAAATGTTCAGGAGCCTTGCCAGCTTCTCCCGGTCAGATGCCGCCTGATTCAGCATAATAATAAATTCCGAGTTACTCAGCATGGTGCTGGCCTGCACGGAATCCAATAAATATTCGACGTTCTGGGTAATGGCTGTAGGGTAGGCGTTGCGCTTACGGAACTGACGCCATGCGGAATTGAAGAAAATGCCGCTGTGTTCATTTTCAAAGACCACATGAAATTCGTCGATAAACACATGGGTGCGCTTGCCTTTTTTCCAGTTCAGGGTGACACGGTTGAGGATCGTATCGGTAATCACCAGCAATCCAGCAGGCTTGAGTTGTGCGCCCAGGTCACGAATATCGAACACGGTAATGCGCTTGTCCAGGGATACGGTGCTGGTGTGTCCGAAGATGTCCAGCGAACCGGTGGTGTAAAGCTCCAACGACAGGGCAATCTCTTTTGCCTTTTCCTCCGGCTGGGCCAGCAGCTTCTCTCGCAAGGTGCAAAGGGTCGGCACAATGCCGGTTTCGGATGCCTCCTGATACACCGCAGCCACACAGCGGTCAATGATGGATTTATGCTGCGGGCCGATGCCGCTCTTGTCGATCTGCTCCACCAGGGACATGATAAACTGAGATTTTTCCACGATGGGGTTGTTCTCGCCGTAGCCCTCTACCATATACATGGCGTTCAGACGATCCCTGCCGCCAGCCTTCATGTGGATAATAGAGGAAATATCCCCGGCCAGAGCTTCTACCAGCGGTACGGTTTCACATTCCGGATCGCAGATCAGAATATCATCGTCGGTATTCAAAATCAAGAAAGTGATCAGCTCCTTGGCGGCAAAGGACTTGCCGGAGCCGGGTACTCCAAGAATAAAGGTGGACTGGTTCAACAGGTTCTCCCGGTTGCAGAGGATCAGGTTGTGGGAAATGGCGTTTTCACCGAAGTAAATGCCGCCCTTTTCCTGAATCTCCTGCACCTTGAAGGGCATGAATACCGCCTGAGATTCGGTGGTCAGGGTGCGGAAGGTGTTGATCTTTCTGGTGCCGATGGGCAGCACCGTATTCATGCCATCGAGCTGCTGGTATTTCAGCACCGCCATCTGGCACATCTTCTGACGGGCCATGGACAGGATCTGGTCGGTGTCCATATCAAGCTGTTCTTTGCTGTCCGCTGTCAGCACCATGGTCAGGATGCCCAGCATCATCCGCTGGTCGCGGGCGGTCAGGTCGTCCAGAAATTCCTTGCTTTCCTTTCTCTGCAATTCCATGTCGTAAGGAATGACAGCGGAGAAGTTATTGTTGGCATTCTGGCGGCGCTGCCAGTTGGTGATGTTTGTTTCCACGCCCAGCAAACGGTTCTCGATCTCCCGTACCGCTTCATCCATGGGGATGGGAACGATGTCCAGAGAGAGCATCATGTTCCGGTTCAGGTCGGTCAGCTCGGAGATAAAGGAATCCTTGATATAGTTGGCATAGTCCTTGAGGTACAGCACGCGGGCAAATTTATCCCCCAGCATAATATAATCGCTGTGCTTCTCGATAAAGTCCGGGCAGATATAATCCCGGAAGTCGTGCCCCTTTTTCATCATGTCCCGTGCGTCAAAGTGGAAATCCACTTCCTCGCCCTGACGGTAGAAGTCATGGAGGACACGGAGCTTCTCGGTGGCGTCCAGCTCCACGCACTTAGAACCCAGCGCCGCATAGTGGGCTTTCAGGTCGGCTCCCACACGGGTGAAGTAGCTTCTGGCTTCCTCAATGTTCTTTTTGCACACGGAGATGGTCACATATTTTTCCTGCACAATGCCGTTGCCGGCGGTGGCCTTGCCCATGATAACGCCGTTGTACTCCACTCGGAACACATCACGGCGGTCCTCCTGCTGGCCCATAAGCACATCCTGCTCAAAGTTGGCCCGGTTCAGGCGGCGGTTGTTCACGGTGATTTTGGCAACGGAACCGGCCTCCAGACTGTTCAGAACCTCGGAGTAGTCCAGAAACATGACCTTTTTATCGTCCTCGCTGGCTACCTGATAGTTAATATCGGAAAACCGCCAGGTGCGGCAGTAGCGGTTCCCGGCAAGAAAAATACCGTCGTTCCAGATCCGCCGGATGGGAATGACATCCTGCACCCTGCGGGGAACACGGTATTTTTCCTTATCCTGTTTTAACAGTGTACTGAGTGTTTTAAGCATGATGGCCCTCCTTCTTTCTGGTTTTGCGCTGTTTGGTATTGTTCTTCTTGACCTTACGTTTTTTTCCGGTCAGCATTTCCTTTTCATGGTCTGCAATAGTATCTTTCAGTGCTTCATAGTAATAGTTCGTGGGCTTGAAATAGAGCCGTTTCGGTTCCAGCAGCTCAGAGCGGACCCATGCCCACAAAAACTGCTCGCAGGTCATGCCGTGGTAGGTGATAAAGCCCATGGCGGCAAAGGGGGCCGCCCCCAGAATACACATCCAGGACACGGTTTCTGTACCAACATAGGGCTTCAGTCCAAAGTACAGCCCAACAGCCACTCCGATGGCCAGCACGGAAAAGATGCACTGGCGCAGGGACAGGCCAAAGAACATACTTTCCGTGTAATTTCGTATTTCACGATTGATTTTTACTTCCATTAAAAGCTCCTTTCCGGGATTACAATCCCAGCATTTCTCTTACAACCCTATCGGCCATCTTGACGGTGCCGACAAGAACCAGCATATTGAATACCAGCTCGCCTACATAGCTCCAGACCATGGACACTGCTGCGGCATCCGGGTCGATCACCGGCGGCGAAGCGGCAAAGATGGAGAAGATGATGCAGGCCAGCACGATAATGGCACCCTCCAGACACACGGCGGCGTAGGACTTGATAAAGGACACGCCGACGCTCTGGGTAGGCTCCCCGGCAAATGTGGACAGGGGCACCGGCGCAAGAGCCGTGTACATATAGAGCTTAAAAAATCTCCCGTACACGGTCATAATCATCACAAAGGACAGTACTGTAATCAACAGGCTTCCAATCAGCGTCACCGCCCAGAGTGGAATGGATTCAAAGAAGCCACAGTCCTCCACCGCTGTGACGATCTCCGTTGGGAGGACGGTCTGCCCCGCACTGCCAAAGCCAGCGGAGGTCATAATAGTAGAGATCACACCCTGCACGATATTGAACAGGGCCAGCATCAGCTCCATGCCGTAGGTGACAACACCCTTGGCAATGGCAAATCGCACAAACAGCTTCAGCGCTGTCTCCGGGCGTTTGGTTTCCGCAAAGCTGCCGCAGGTGCGCATGACGCCCACCACAAAGAACAGCACCAGCAGTGCAAGGCCAATGGCCTGCACCGCACCGTTGATGGTGGTAATGACGCTCCAGATGGTGCCGCCCTTAAAGGTCTGTGGCGACTGCGTAATGAGCGTCCAGATCTCTGACAGCTTTTCATTCCAGGTTTCCAGGGCGTTTTCCAGGTTTTGTACAACCCAGTTATCTGACATTTCGTTGTTCCTCCTTTCCCCGAAACAGCGGCAGGACGGTTGCCCATCCTGCCGTCATATCGGTATTCGGTATATGATTTTCTGTTTAGCCGGTGATGAGGGTCAGGATCTCCTTTGCAAAGGTAATGACAATGCCGCCAGCCAGCGTCAGGAAGCCGTTGGAGCGCTGGGAAGGATCGTGGGACTGGAGAGACAGACCCACCTGGACAATTCCCCAGCCCAGCAGGATCAGACCCACCGCACGGATCAGACCAAAGATGAAATCACTCAGGTTGTTGACCACGGCAATCGGGTCGCTGGCTGCATGGGCAGTAACCGCCATGCCCAGCACAAATGCGCCGGACAGAACAGTGGCCGCATAGAAGCGGAAGCCACGCTTGGCCTTGCGCTCCAGAGAGGTGTTGCGGTGGACGGGCTTTCTGGTTTTTGTGTTCTTGGTTACGGTGTTCTGGTTGTTCTCAAACAGGTTTTTCATCGTAAATTTCCTCCTTTTAGTTGGCGAGCTGTTCCAGTTCCTCGTCGGGAATCAGCTCATGGTTGGTTTCTTCTATCTCCAGAACCGGCAGGTGATTCAGATCTGCATCGGTTACGGACAGGGTTGCTACGGCATTCTCTGTTCCGCCGTGTTCATAAACGGGTGCGCCGCCCAGAGCGGACAGCTTCACGTTGGGGTGCTTGAACGGATTGATCTTTTCGTCCATAATGGGCCGTTCCCCTCGGATAAACAGCAGCGCATAGCGGTTATCCATCATGCGCACCTCATCCGGGGTCATCAGCTCACGGCCTGTGATCTGGTAATTGGTGCTGTAATTACCGCTGCGTCCGGTGGACTTGCCGTAGGTGTTTGTGTCAATGGTGGACTTGCCCAGGTAGGACTCGGAGATCAGCTTGTGGGTGGAGGTTTCATTTCCGCCCAGGTACAACATTTCGTCACAATTCCCCAGAATTGACTCCCATTGCTTCTCAAACAACGCCTTTAGCTGGGCGATGTTCTGCAGGATAATGGTCACACTCACATTACGGGAGCGCATAGTGGCAAGGATCTTGTCAAAGTCCTCTGGCAATGAAACGTTGGCGAATTCATCCATTAGGAAGTGAACCGGCACGGGCAGGCTTCCTCCATACTTGTGGTCTGCCAGCCAGAAAAGCTGCTGGAAGATCTGCGTATAAAGGATGGATACCAGAAAGTTAAAACTGGTATCGTTGTCCGGGATCAGTGCGAACAGCGCCACTTTCTTTTCACCCAGACTTGGCAGATCCAGCTCGTCCGTAGCGGTAAGCGCCGCCAGAGAGGACAGGTTGAATTTTTCCAGTCGTGCCGCCAACGTGATCTGAATGGATTTCAGGGTCTTGGCAGAGCCGGAATGATAGTCCTTGTAATACTTCACGGCGATATGCTCCGGCTCCCGCATTTCCAACCGTTCAAACAGCTCGTCCAGCGGGGATTGGTAGCTGTCATCGTCCTCCCTGACCTCTCCGGCCCGCAGCATTTCCATGACCATGGGGAAGTTTTGTTCGTCCTCCGGCGCTTCGTGATGGAGGTAAAAGATAATGGCCAGCAGAAGCATCTGTGCGGCGGTGTCCCAGAAGGGGTCGTTAGACTGACTTCCCTTGGGTGTGGTGGATTTGAACAGGTTCGTCACCAGACGCTGCACATCGTTATCATCCCGAAGATAGACAAAAGGGTTATAACAGTGGCTTTTCTCCATGTTCAGAAGATCCAGCACCCGGACCTCATAACCCTTTTGCTCCAACAGGTAGCCCGTATCTCGAAGCAACTCCCCTTTGGGGTCAAGGATCGTGAAAGAAGTATTCGCCTGCATAATGTTTGGCTTGGCTAAGTTATGGCTTTTTCCCGCGCCACTGCCGCCGATGACTACCGTGTTGGTATTCCTGTGGTGGATCTTGCCGTCCAGACCCATGCGCACATTTTGGGTGAACAGCTTATTCTGCTCCGGTCTTTTGTCCCGGTACTTTTTATCCACGGCTCTGGCATCGCCCCATTTGGCCGAGCCGTGTTCCTCGCCCTTGCGGTAGTTGCGGCGGCTGGACAGATAAATCCCGATCCCCAATCCATAGGCGCATAAGAAAAGGAGGACAGTTTTTACACTGTCCTCGCAAAGTACGATATGAAAGGGCTCATTCATCGCTGCCGGAAATGCGGTGATGATCTCCGGCAGGCCGCCGTCTATGGCCGGGGCCAATAGCAGCCCCAGCCATACCACAGGGAGAATACCGAACAGGCAGAGCGCAAGCTGTGCCTTTCGGTTATCTTGCTTCATCCCGGCTCCTTACTTTTTTAACCGGAGCGTCAATCGTTTTCAGAAGCACTTCATCAACGATATCCGTAGGGCGTTCTTCTCCGATCAGGTCATTGCGCATTTCATTGAGGGCATTGATGACAACACCATGTTCATACTTGTCCAGCATCAGGATTCGTTTTTCTTCTTTTCCCATAGGTTATCGCTCCTGTTCCTTGGATTTTGGGGCTTTGTTTTGCTCTAGCACCCGGTACATCCGCCCGGAGATGGTATTGGCCGTATCCCGCATTTCAGACAGTGCTGCCCGGATGCTCTGGGGATCTGCTTCACGGAACCCATCCGGCAGGCGGCTGAAATCGTAGCCACTCACATCAATGCCGTATTTCCTGCACAACAGATAGGAAACGCTGTAAGCAGCAAAGGCAGCATCTTCCCGGCGGTACTCACTTCTTGCCCCGGCGATCTCCGCATGGGCCAGCTCCTTGGACACACTGCGGAAAATATCCTCCGCCGTCATGCCACGGCGGACAAAAATCACCTGCTGGTCATGGTCATAAAGGGCGCCCATGTTGTTCGGAAGCTCATCCACCGTCTGCATGGGTACGGGCGGACGGTGAATCAGGGCTTTGAGAAGCAGCCGTTCATCCATGCTGACAGAAGGCTGGGCCTTCATGTGGGTATTGGTCTGGGACACATCGTAGACCTTTTTTACATTGTAATAGGTGCCGATGGAACCGTCCTCACGCCGATACTCATCACCGGGTTCCAGAATGGAGATGCCGTGGCTCATTTCCTGACGCTTGATGAAAGCGCCGGTGCTGCGCCAGCTTTCAAAGTCCCGAAGCTGGGTGGCCTGGGGCATCTGGGCAAGGATCAGCAGGGCGTTGGTGGCCGTATAGCGGTCAAAGCGGCTCTGCACATCCAGATAGTCACGGAAGCGATTGCCGTCTGTGGCTACCGCCTCGGCGGTCCTGTCGGCCAGATCATAGACTTGCTGACGCTGTGCCTGTTTCTTTTCTGCCCAGGCACCCTTGTCAAAGGGCTGGTCATTGCGGTTGTTCTTTGCCGCCGAAGCGTCAAAGAGATCGTCAAAGCTGTTCATACTCATTACCTCACTTTCGATTTGTTCTTGTGTTTTTTACCGTGTTTCGGCTGCTGGTGCCGGGTGGTTTTCTGCTGAGGCTTCTTTGCAGACTGCTCCGGCTCCGGTGCTTTGGGTGTTTCTGCCGCCTCTGCCTGCCGTGCAGCCTTGATGTCCCTTAATTCCTGACGAACAGAGGGGCGTTCCTCGGCTTTCTTAGCAGTACCCTCGGCGGTTCTGCTGGGCTTCTTTGAGGTAGGCGCGGACGGAGGGGATTTTTCCGTCTTTGCCGCTGTGGGGTTTGGGCTGGCCGGTTCCTCCTTCCGGATGGGCGCCCCCAGCATTTCGTCCAGCAGACGGTCCTCCTCGGCCTTTTCCGGGACGGTCTGCTCCGGTTCCGCAGGGGCGGTATTTTTATCCTCCCTGCGCTGTTCAATATCCTGCTTGATGGAAGCAGCATCCACTGTAACGAACTTGAACCGTTCCACAATGCGGTTGATCTTGGAGGCATCTTCCGCACGAACCATAAGGTCTACCATGCCGTCTGCGGATCTTTCCTTGCCCCGAAGCGCACAGTAGACCACACCGTAGCGCTTGGCCTCCTTTGCAAACTGCGGAAGATGCTCCTCCCCAATGGTGAACACCTTTAATTCCTTGCCGCTTTTGAGCATAGCGGTCAGCCGCTGTCTGCCCTTGATCTTGTTCGTATCCTTGTTTTTGAGAACCGTGTAGATGGCAGCAGCCACATTTTTGGCGGCGGAACCTGTCAGCCGCAGGGCAACTTCCGTCCCCTCCAAGCTAAGCCTGACGATCTGTTCCGCTGCGTCGCCTGAATTGTTCATTTCTTGATTGCTCCTTTCCCTTGGATTTTTCGTCCTCCCGGACGGCTTTCAGCTTTTCTTTCATTACGCCGGAGCGTATGGAAATATCGTCACATAATTTCACCTCCCGTCTGATGGTGGCAATCTCTTTGGAAAGGGCGGCGATCTGCTCTTTGACCTGAGATGTCCTTTCTGCATCCGATCTCACAGACACCGTGCGCTGCTTTTTGTACAGCGCCTTGCGGTCTGCGGTCAGGGCCTGCGCCTTGCTTTCCAATGCTTCTTTATATGAAGAAAGCTGCTCACTGGTATCGATCCGATGCCGTGCAAGCAGCTTTGCTTCCTCAGATATGGCATCCATTTTGATTAAGTCCTCCCGGAGCAGAAAATGGATGCGTTTGTTTTGCTTGTGCTGGCTGTTCCTTGGAAAGTACCCCAGCAGATAGCAGTAATGCAGATACAGGGCACGAAACCCAGTGATCTTGCAGCTTTTCTTAAAGTCACCTTTCAGCTTCGCCCGATATACCTTTTTCCTGGGCGGCGGTTCCGGCAGCACCCGACGGCTCTGGGAGAGAATACGCTGGCGAATCCCGTCCAGCGTGTAATCTTCACCAAAGTTCCGGGCCAAACGGACGAACCGTGGCTTGCCCGGTGGCCGCAGGGAAATGTCCTTGCCAACCTTAATTTCATAGCCCTTTTTGCGGAGCGCGTCAAAAAACTGTCGCTCCGTCATGGACTGGCGGAGAGCTTCGTCCACATCCGCGCGGATAAGGCCCCGCCAGGTGGGACGCTGTTCTTTCTCTGCCAGCCACTCGCCATAGTGTTTGGATTTCCCCGGCTGGGGGTTTTCAATGACCGACAGGCGATACTTGCGACACAACTCATCCGATGCCCTGCGCATTTCATAGTAGTCCTTCTCGGTGCGGTGATATTTGATGCCGTCCAGAAAGGAAACCGTATTCAG
>JBJDYH010000093.1:0-3750 GCA_051867135.1 Faecousia sp.
ATCAGCGACTTTGTACTATGTGAAGAGGACTATTGCGAGGTAGACGCAGAATTTTGCTGGAGTGGAAATCGCACCCAGTTCGCACAGATGAACGAGATCCTGCGGAGTTTAGTTCCTATGGTAAAGCTGTACCGAGAGAAAAAGATCCCCGAAGAAGCATTCCAAATGATCGTGAATGGGTACATGGAGCAGTTGCCCAACAAATAAAAACAGCCGGAACGACACCCCAAGGCATACACCTTGGAATGCTCGTTCCGGCTGAACTCGTATTTGGTCCTGCTCGTCCAGAGCTAAGTATTCTGGGGACGCGGATCGCCTCGCTTGGGGACCCTGCATTAAATTGTAGCTTCTGCGACTTGTGCCACCTGTGACATCAGTTTCCCGATAGGTACGACTTCGACCTCTTGGCTCTTAGGTTTTTTGATACGGAGAGCATATTCGCCGCTGTCTGTTTTTACAGCTTCGCCAATCGGGATATGACACTCTGGCGTGTATACCATCTTATTTTTGCGAGAATTTCTGCTGTTCATGAGGTCCCTCCTTTGGGCATCTGGGGAATGGTGTAGCTGATGATGTCTTGAACATCCTGGATGTCAAGCCAGTTCATAATCCGTAGCAGATAATGACCGTCCGGCGTAGAATCGCCGCTTTCCCATTTCTGGTATGTGCGAACATTGGCTCCGATTGCGTCGGCCACATCTTTCTGTGTCATGCCTCTCTGCTTCCGAAAGAATTTTAGGGATTCATAGTCGAACTCCATGTTGAGTGGACCCGCGTAGATCTGGTGCCATTCATCATCTGGCTCGGCGGGATCATCTTCGTCAAAGAAGTTGTCTTCGCCCCAGAAGTAAATGGTAGTGTTGGCTTGCAGTTCAATCTCTAAGGTGCCCGCCCTGGACAGCACACCGTTAAAACGGATAGCTTTTGGATTCTCGACACGAATGCCTGTCCATCGCAGAATGGGGTTGCCTTCATCGTCACACGGGAAATGGCCTTTGCAGATGAAGCTGGTGCCTTTACGGGTGAAGTAATACACGCCGTATTGAAGCAGGGGCCGGTAGATGATTGGTTCAAATCCAGCCGCCTCAAGAGCCAAGTTGTACTTTGTGATAAAGCGTTCGGGGGTGTAATCCGACCAGCCAAGATCCGCGCATAGGTGGAGGTAGTGTCGCCACATCTGGAACAGCTCCCCGTGCCTCATCTCACCTTGGGTACCAAACATCTCATCATCAACAGGGGTGCTGATTTCAAAGAGAGAGCCGGGTCGTTTATTCTTCTTATATGTTAAGCGACGAAATACCTGCTCAAGGCTGTACCCACAGATGCAGTCCATGGAAAGCCCCAGGTCATAGAACATAAATTCCAGATCGAGATAAAGCGTTTCCAGAGCGTCTGGATTAACCTCATCAGCAGCAGAGGGAAGAATATGCCAGAGGCCGGAGCGGTGGCCCTTCTGGTCGTTACGCATAGGGCAATGGAATAGAATCGGGATACGGCGAATGAACACCTTCCGGTTGATCGGCTGGAATGCGGGGTCATGGTCCAAGAGGCCACAATAGGCTTCGTCTTCCATGCTCCACTTCTTTCCGAGCAATGAGCATTGACGGAAAATTTCTTTTTTGATGAGGACGTGTTTCTCCAGGTATTGGATGAGCTTTGCCCGGTCAATTATTGCGGGGTCAATATACTTGTTGATGACCTCCAGTTGGTCAGTTGTAAGTTTCATGGCTATCCCTCCTGCCGCCCATATAATAACACGAATAAAATGGGTAATCAAGATGAATGAATAGGCGTGTTTTATTGGTACATAAGGCCTGGCATCTTTACCTGGTGGCGACCATCATCGGGCATCTTTAGATCACCCAGTAGGGTAGCATAAGTAATAGCGGTCTTTCCAAAACGACCTCGCAGTTCTTCAATGGCATCTTGGAGCCTCTCACGGCGATCCAGTTTTTCAGCATTGACAAAGATGGAAAGCTGGTTGGGAGAGTTCTGGGGAACGAGGTCGATGGCCCGGACAGTGACTGCTCGTACTTTGCTACCCCAACGGTAACGCTCCCGGAATACACGAAAGGCAGCATTTGCGATCTCCGATGGGAGCTGCGTTGTGAATGGGAGCTTACACTGGAATTGGGAACCGAGCAGATCATTGCCACGAACATAGACTTGCACTCCACGAGCTGAAAGTTCGTGTACGCGCAACCGATGCCCAATGTCCTGGCTTAATTCTAAGATGACTCGCCACACCTCCTCTTCGCCGTCAAGATCGGCGGTACAGGTTATGCCGTGGCCGATGGATTTAACTGGAGACACGAAATCCTTATGCATCACCCTGGAAGTGTCAGTTCCGTTCGCAAATCGCCAGAGCGCCAGCCCGTTGACCCCCAGGAGTTGCTTAAGAAAAGCAGGATCAGTTTCGGCAACCTGTCCGATAGTATGGATTCCGTATTTGGCCAGCTTCGCTGTGGTTGCCCGTCCACAATAGATCATTTCGCTGCAATCCAGCGGCCAGACCTTATCCTGTACCTCTTCCCGGCGGATTTGGGTTATTGCATCAGGCTTTTTCATATCGCTGCCGAGTTTCGCAAAGATTTTGTTATAGGATACCCCAATGCTTACCGTCAGACCAAGTTCCTCTCGGACTGCCTTTCGGATACTCTCGGCTATAGTCAAAGCATCCCCACACATCGCTCTGCTCCCTGTGACATCCAGCCAGCACTCGTCCATTCCAAAAGGTTCTATCATATCAGTGTATCTTTGGTAGATGGATTGGGTCAGCTTGGAATACTTGAGGTATTGGTCGTATTGGGGCGGCACAATGATCAGGTTGCTGCATAGCTGCCGCGCCTCCCAGTTCACCATCCCTGTTTTGACCCCTGCTTTCTTTGCAAGATCAGACTTTGCCAGCACAATGCCGTGGCGATCTTCAGTCGATCCACAGACCGCAACAGCCTTGCCTCGGAGCGAGGGATCAAGCATCATCTCAACCGATGCGTAGAACGAATTAAGATCACTGTGTAAAATAGCGCGTTCTTCCAAACTTCACACCTCATTTCGACAAAAAACTTCATAAAACCTATTGACAAGATGAAGTTGCACGTGTATAATCAATTCAAACTTCATCAAAACTTCATTCTCTGTGCTGAGGATAATAACACTGCGATGAAGTTTTGTCAATAGAAACGGTGAAGTTGATGAAGTTACGAGCCGAAATTTCTGTGGAGGAGAATAGATATGACTTTTTCCGACAAGATCAAAAGGTCACGCGAAGTTGCGGGCCTGACCCAGCAGGAACTCGCAGATCAGGTTGGTGTATCCAAGCGCACAATTGCGTCCTATGAATGCACCGATGCCATGGCCAGACGCTCCACGGTTGTAAAACTGGCCAGAGCATTGAAGGTGTCTGTGAAGTATCTGACCGACACTGACTGTACCAACCCTCTGGAGGACATTGAAAAAGATGGCCATGTGGAAGAAGCCAGGCGGCTTTACGGTGCGGCTGGTGCGCGTGATGTCGAAGCCCTACTGAACGAAAATGCCGCCCTCTTTGCTGGTGGTGAGCTTTCGCAGGAAGAGAAGGATGCTTTCTTTGAGGCCGTCATGCGCGCGTACTTTGCCAGCAAGGACGAAGCTAAGAAGAAGTTTGGCCGCAAACAATAGAGTCCCGTTTATTGGACATATCACATGGTAGTATTATCATGCAAAAAGACTCTTCAAAGGAGGGTTGATATGTGACATACTCCGATATTT
>JBJDYH010000094.1:0-3729 GCA_051867135.1 Faecousia sp.
TCGAGCTGGAAAGCGCCTATGCCCAGATCGAGGGCAACGGGCAGGAGAACATGGCTCTGTGCTGTGATTTTCTGGCACGGCGGCTCTCTCTGCATATGGATATGGAGCAACGCTATTCCTTCGAGGAACGGCACGCAGAGCTGCTGCGTCATCATGACGCCGCATGGATTTATCTATGGAGCGCCACAAGCGCCTATTATCACGCCCTGCAGGGTGAGACGGATAAAATTCCTGCCATTTTTGCAAAGCATCAGCTATCTACCATCAATTTCCTCGCACCCGGCAAGCCTATGATGGAACTGATTGAAAATCAGGTGTATCTGGCGCAGGGTTCTTACGCCAAGGTCATTGGCCGCAGTGAGGGACAGCTGGCCGTGTGCGATGCCATGCACTACGCATTGGTGGCATTGCACATCCGCATTCAGGCGGCTTCGGCATACGTACTGTTGGGTAAGCACCGGGAGGCCCACAGTCTGCTGACCCAGGCTCTTGCTGACGGGTCGCCGGACGGCTTTGTCATTCCTTTTGTGGAGAATTACCGCTACTTAAAGCCCCTGCTCGCACAGGAAAAACAGGACGGTTTTGTGCAAAAGATCGTGGAACTGGGTGAAGCGGCAGGGCAGCGCAAAAGCAGCACTGACCGCCACATGATTTTTGCCGCTTTGACGGAGCGGGAATATGAGATCGTGCTTCTGATGGCACAACACCTGACGAACCGCGAAATCGCGGGAAAGCTTTTTCTCTCCGAGGGCAGCGTCAAGCAGTATATTAACCAGATTTACTCCAAGCTGCATATCGAGTGCGATGCCCGAAGCAAGAGAAAACGGCTGCTTACGCTTTTTTTGCAAAAAAACTAATATTCAAATATTAAAAATCCTTTCCGTTTCTCATGAAGTCCACAAGGTTAATGTGTTCAATGCCATTGCGCTGCTGAAGAAGTGAATCGGCAGTGGCAACATATTTGGGATAATTGTCTTTTATCGATTCAAGGGGCTTGTATTCACGGTCCTCTGTTTCCTTTGACAACGCGATGGTATAGGCGACTTGGACATAGGAGTAGCGCATTTCGTTATTTCTTAAGATGAAGTCGCATTCAAGTTTCCCAATCCGACCGACGCTTACAGAGTAGTCGTGGGATTTTGCGTATATAAATGTTATATTTTCAAGAACGGGACCGAAATTTATCCTGTTATCGGTGTTCTGAACGAAATAAAACCCGGTGTCGGACAGATAGTATTTTTTCTCTCCGCTTAAGGATTTTTTGGACTTCATATCAAACCTGGGGCATTCATAGAGAATCTTCGCATCCAGCAATGCCTTAATATATCTTGTTATTGTTGCCTCACTGATGGGTGTACCGGTCTGTGCGATGGCTTTTTTCAGGCTTTTCAGACTTGTTGTTGCACCAAAATTGTTGATGATATATTTTTGAACTGTTTCAAAGGTGCTCTTATTTCGGATTTTCAGTCTTCTTCTAATGTCTTTTTCAAAGATTTCATCAATAACGCTTTGTACATATCTGCGTTTGGCAGACATATTTTCCAACAGGATGGTTCGGGGAAATCCACTTTCAAGTATATAGTTTTGTAATTCTTCCTGACGATCCGGTGCGATTTCCTTGCCATAGAACTTTTTGATGCCTTCATATTCTTCAAAAGAAAGAGGAAACATCTCAAATTCGATATATCTTCCGGTGAGTTTTGTCATCAACTCTCCACTTAAAAGATAAGAATTTGAACCGCTAATGAAGATTGACCACTCATTTGTTCCACGAAACCCGTTCAGAACTGTCTCAAATCCTTTTACATTCTGTACTTCATCGATAAAAAGATATTTTGTTCCGGGTACATCCGCAACCGATTGAATCAGTTGTTCCAGTTGTTCCGGCTTCAGAATTTTATTGTAGTCTTTGCTGTCAAGGTCAAAAAAATTAATATTGTCAGCGAGGATTCCAGATTCCGTTAGTTCGTGGGCGATTGTCTCCATGAGACAGGATTTTCCACATCTTCTGACTCCGGTAATCACTTTTATAATATCGGTTGCGTGATAAAAATCACGAATCTTTTTCAGATAGTTTTCGCGAGGATACCAATCCATAATATTATTCCCTTCGGTTGTATATTTTCATTATTTACCATTTATATAGTATCAAAATCAGGTTTTAAAATCAAGTTTAACGTGGGCGATTTTGTAAAAAAGACAAAAACGCTAACGTTAAAACACAAAAAACGCGGACGGTATCTGCATTGTTCCACGTAAAAAATGTGTATATCTTTCAAAAATTCGTTGTAATTTTTGTTGTTGCGTGTCATAATGTACTTATGTTTAGGAAAACGGAGGTGCATCTATGTACCGGATTGCTATTGAAAAACTGTTAAAATGGAAAGAAAGCAAACGCCGTAAGCCGCTCATCATCGAAGGAGCCCGGCAAGTCGGTAAGACCTGGCTGATGAAAGAGTTTGGCAAACAAGCGTATGCAGATACGGTTTATATTAACTTTGACTCTAACTCAAGAATGGCGGAGCTGTTCGCATCTGATTTGGATACCAATCGTCTCATTATGGGACTGGAATTGTATGCAGGTCGTAAAATTGATCCTGACAAAACTCTGCTGATTTTTGATGAAGTGCAGGAAGTCCCGAGAGCGTTGGCATCTCTTAAGTACTTCTATGAAAATGCTCCGCAGTATCATATTGTATGTGCCGGTTCTATGCTCGGTATTGCTTTGCACGAGGGCACTTCCTTCCCTGTAGGAAAGGTTGATTTCTTAAAACTCTATCCTCTTTCTTTTAAAGAGTTTCTGATGGCAACCGACAAAGAGCGTTTTGCAGAGCTTCTCGATAAGCAGGATTTTGGAATGATTACAAGTTTTAGGCAGACATACATTGATGCCCTGAAACACTACTACTTTGTTGGCGGTATGCCCGAAGCAGTACAGAGCTTTGTAGAGAACAAGGACTTCAATGAAGTGCGAAACATTCAAAAGAGGATCTTGGCAGCTTATGAACAAGACTTCTCCAAACACGCACCCAATGAGATTGTTCCTAAAATCCGTATGTTGTGGAACAGTATCCCCTCTCAGCTCGCAAAAGAAAATAAGAAATTCATTTACGGTCTTCTTCGTGAGGGCGCTCGTGCGAAGGAATATGAAACAGCAATTATGTGGCTTTCCGACTGTGGACTTGTTCATAAGGTAAGCCGGGTTAATGCAGCAGGTATTCCGTTGAAGGCATATGAGGACTTGAAGGCATTTAAACTATTCGTATTAGATGTTGGATTGCTTGGCTGTATGACCGGACTTCATCAACGCACTCTGCTTGATGGTAATGACCTTTTTGCTGAGTTTAAAGGCGCTCTCACTGAGCAGTATGTTTGTCAGCAGCTTAAAACGATTGAAGATTTGGGCATCTACTATTACACCAATGACAGAGGTTCCTGCGAAGTTGATTTTGTTGTTGATACAGGCGAACAAATCATTCCGGTTGAAGTAAAAGCGGAAGTGAATCTTAAGGCTAAGAGTTTGAAAACTTATCAGGAAAAATTCTCGCCCGAGGCATCTGTTCGTACATCAATGGCAGATTACAAAAAAGAAGATTGGCTTGTAAATTTGCCGCTTTATGCAATAGAACAGATTGCTGAAATAGTAGATGAGCAAAGTCAAAACCCTAACCTTTAGCCAAGGAGCTTTTGGAAAAAAGTAATTGAGTGATTAACCCTGTCTTGCTATAA
>JBJDYH010000095.1:0-3729 GCA_051867135.1 Faecousia sp.
CCGGCCAGATGAGGCGGAGAAGATAAAAGCGAAGATTAAGGAGAATGGCACCTATACCGTCATCGATAAGCTGTCGGTCAAGCTGAATGAACGAATCGACCAGTACGAAGCGGACTTTCTGTTTCTCGGAATCAAGGGCATCTATGTCCACCCAAAGTATGTACGGGAATACGACAAGCTGCTGGCTGGTGGCATCTGGTGCATCGTGGACCTGACCTATTTCTACAACGAGGACGAGAAAAAGCAGAGCCCGTTCGTCATCAACGACATCACTCCGATCCAGATGCCCAATCTGGACAAGAACGAGATCATCGATGCGCGGCGGAGCTTTTCCAAGGAAGAATGGATCGACTTCCTTCTCCGCTCCTGCGGTATGGAACCCACTCAGTTCGAATACCGGGTTAAGTGGCATCTGTTGGCAAGACTGGTCCCGCTGATTGAAAACAACGTAAATATCTGCGAGCTCGGGCCTCGCGGCACAGGCAAATCCCACATTTACAAGGAGCTGTCGCCCAACTCCATCCTGATTTCCGGCGGGCAGACCACCGTGGCGAATCTATTCTACAACATGGGCCGCCGTCAGATTGGCCTCGTGGGCCTGTGGGACTGCGTCGCCTTCGACGAGGTCGCCGGTATCAATTTCAAGGATAAAGACGGCGTCCAGATCATGAAAGACTACATGGCGTCCGGCTCCTTCGCACGTGGTAAGGAAGCGATTCAGGCTAACGCCTCGATGGTGTTCGTCGGTAACATCAACCAGAGCGTGGACTACCTGCTGAAGACCTCGCACCTGTTCGAACCGTTCCCGGAGGCAATGATCGATAGCGCATTCTTCGACCGCATGCACTGTTACATCCCCGGCTGGGAGATTCCGAAAATGCGACCGGAGTATTTCACGAACAACTACGGGTTCATATCGGACTACTTCGCCGAGTTCATGAGGGAGATGCGCAAGGTCCCGGAGACGGATGCCTTCGACAAATACTTTCGGCTAGGCCACTGTCTGAACCAGCGCGACACCATCGCGGTGCGCAAGATGGTCTCCGGCCTGACAAAGCTGCTTTACCCGGACGGGAACTACACCGAGGATGAGGCCGAGGAAATCCTGAAGTACGCCATCGAGGGCCGCAGGCGCGTCAAGGAGCAGCTCAAGAAGATTGGTGGCATGGAGTTCTATGACGTGCAGTTCTCCTATATCCGCCTTGCGAATATGGAAGAGGTTTTCGTTCCTGTTCTGGAGCAGGGCGGTGGCAAGCTGATCCCCGAGGGCAACGGAAAACCAGGTCACGTGTATACGGTCGCTGACGGCACTAACGGCATGAAGGGACTCTTCAAATTCGAGGCCACCATGACGGAGGGCTCCGGAAAATTCGACGTGACCGGCATGCAGAGCGCCAAGGAGACGAAGGAGTCCGTGAAAACGGCGCAGAACTATTTCCGGGCCAACGCGAAGCAGATCAGTGCCTCCATTTCAGTCGATTCCAAGGACTACTTGATGCACATTCAGGACTGCCAGGGTGTGGGGCTCGACAGCAACATCTCCCTTGCGGCGATGACAGCTTATTGCAGCTGCGCCCTCGAACGGCCAGTGCAGGCGCAGCTGTGCGTGCTTGGGTCGATGTCCATCGGTGGAACGATCAACAAGGTCGAGGAACTCGCGTCCACTCTGCAGGTGGCGTTCGACGCAGGCGCAAAGCGGATTCTCATCCCGATGAGCAGCGCGGCGGACATCCCCACCGTACCGGTGGACCTGTTTGCAAAGTTCCAGATCTCATTCTACAGCAGCCCGGAGGATGCCATTGTCAAGGCGCTGGGGATGGAGTGACGTTTATTAAAGATACGAAGAAAAAGAAAGGTCGGTGAAGAGTGAGCGATGCCGAGGATATTGAATTACAAATCCTATTATGAGGCTTTTAAACTGGGGGTGGTCGATGACGGATTTACCCCCGTTGCTCGCTTGCTCTTTTTCCCATTATTTGACCCTCTTGGTGAAATCGTGCTCTGTGACGAGAACGATGTTCCTTATGAAGCGAACAACAAAAACAGCAGTGCATGGGGCAACGGAACAGAGTCAATCCCTCAGAAAATCCAAACAGAGATCGGAAAAAACGAAACCCTCGTTCTCCTGATAAATCACTTTAATTCCAATGATTTCAAGGACGCCATCTCTGATGCAAAGGAAGACGAGATGTACGAGGCCATGTTGGCGTTAGTAAAAGAGTGCGACAACATCTCGGATTCAAAGAAAAACGCACTCCTGAAATACTACAGTGGGCTAGGCAGCTATGAATTCCTTGCCCGTGTGTTTCAGCGGGCTGTCCTTGGGGACAACAAGGTGGCATCATCGAAGCGGCGAAAGAAAGCCGCTGATAAAGAAGCAGATTCCGTTGTGGAATTTGATAAGCTAGTGCGCCGCAAAAAACCGGAAGCAAAGGTCCCCAAACGGGTCCAGCAAACTGAGATCAAATATGTTATGCAGCTGTACGCCGCATATTCAGAAGCAACGGGGAAACCCATCAAAAAGGCTAGCGACCTCGACCCGCTCGACTACCGGGACGACTTCGAACACCACCGCAAGAACTACTACAAGGCTGAGCTCGTGTGTCGGGAGACGAGAGACTCCGTGCGGCCGGACGAGGCGAGCCCCATCGAGGAGCTGAAGAACGAGGTGGAGGAAGGCATATACGAGGTCCGCAGGAAGCCCTACGATGACGCGCTGCACAAGGTAGACGCTGTCATGGAACAGGCATCCAAGGTCCCGATCTCCAGCTGGGTAGACGATGCGACGTTCAGATGGATTGGTCCTGCCGAGAAAAAAGGCGTCTGTCACATTCTTGTAAACGACGAAAGGTTCAAATGGGTGGAAGTATGACAGAATCGGTTTTTAATTCCACTTTCGAGAT
The DNA here is from genome assembly GCA_051867135.1 of Faecousia sp. GTDB lineage: Bacteria > Bacillota > Clostridia > Oscillospirales > Oscillospiraceae > Faecousia. Next base: position 2,904 of record JBJDYH010000095.1, read on the forward strand.
GGAGCTGAGGATTCTTCTCCTTATGTCGGCAGCGAGGAAAAAGGCCTTCTCGTTCGAGCGAATCGTCTCAATGGATTTCATTGTTTGCTACGCCGGATACTTCCAGCTGCCCTATCTGAACCCGCAAGGTGAAAATCAGTACATGTTCTCTGAACTGGCAAGCCGCCGGAAGCGCATACAAGAGGCCGTGAAGAGCCTTGTTGTCCAAGGCCTTCTGGACGTAGGGCTGGACAAAGGATATGTGTTCTCCATAACGGATACTGGCAGCAAGTACATCAGAAAGTTGAAAAGCGAATATGCGGTGCAATATAAGACCATCGCAGCAGATGCGATAAAACGGTTCAAAGACTACTCTGATCTGCAGCTGGACCGTATGATTAACGACAGTGCCGTGAAATCGGTGCGGGGAGGCCGATAATGTACTATATAAAGAAGTTCATCATATCAAGCCGGAAAGAAGACGGTGAAAAGGTCTTCTCAACTTTGGATCTCGCCCCCGGTCTAAATATTATCTATGGCCCCTCCAACACAGGCAAGACTCTTATATTGGACTGCGTGGACTTCATGCTGGGCGGGGATGCTCGCCGTCTTTACAAACCTGCGCTCAGGATAATGGCTGTCACAATGTACTTGGATGTTGATGGTACAGAAGTGAGCATGTACCGTGAGCTTGACGAGGCCAAGAGGAACGACATCATTGTTGTCAGCAAGGCTCCGGGGATCGACACTGGCACATACACAGTAGGAGCGAAGACAAAAGAAAAAGATACCATCAGTTCCTTGTGGCTGAAGCTCATGGGGATCAATCAGGAGGTCAAGATCATCA
>JBJDYH010000096.1:0-16910 GCA_051867135.1 Faecousia sp.
AGAAGATTCCTGCCGCTATGTTCATTGTTGACCCCCGCAAGGAGCGCAACGCCATCGCTGAGGCCAAGAAGCTGGGCATTCCCGTTGTGGCCATCGTGGATACCAACTGCGATCCCGACGAGATCGACTATGTAATCCCCGGCAACGATGACGCCATCCGCGCCATCCGTCTGATCGCCGCTACCATGGCCAACGCCGCTGTGGAAGGCCGTCAGGGTGAGGATGCCGAGGCTCCCGCTGAAGAGACTGCTGAGGCTGCTGAGTAAGTAAAATAAACCGGTGCCCGTCCATGGGCACCGATTCCAAACACATAGGAGGATATTACTATGGCTTTTACCGCACAGGATGTAAAGAAGCTGCGTGAGATGACCAATGTTGGCATGATGGACTGCAAGAAGGCCCTTGCTGCCACCGATGGCGATATGGACAAGGCTGTGGACTGGCTCCGGGAAAAGGGCCTGGCCAAGGCTGCCAAGAAGGCTGACCGCATTGCCGCCGAGGGCGTTGCTTACGCTGCTGTGATCAATGGTGTTGGCGTTATCATCGAGGTCAACTCCGAGACCGACTTTGCCGCCAAGACCGATGCTTTCATGGATCTGGTAAAGAATCTGGCTGTTGTCGTTGCTGAGCAGAACCCCGCGGATGTGGACGCTCTGAAGGCTTGCACCTACCCCGGCTCCAACCTGACCGTTACCGAGATCATGCAGGAGAAGGTTATGTCCATCGGCGAGAATATTCAGATCCGCCGTTTCGACCGTTTTGCCGAGAACACCTCCGTTGCCTATGTTCACATGGGCGGCACCCACGGCGTTCTGGTAAATCTGGCTGTAGAGGGCGGCATCGACGCTACCGAAATCGGCAAGAATGTTGCGATGCAGATTGCCGCTATGGGCGCGAAGTATTGGGACAAGGGTCTGGTTCCCCAGGCTGACATTGACCACGAGATGGCTGTTCAGGTTGCCCTTATGGACAACGATCCCAAGATGGCTTCCAAGCCCGCTCAGATCAAGGAGAAGATCGCTGCCGGTAAGCTGAACGCGTTCTTCAAGGAAATCTGCCTGCTGCAGCAGGACTTCGTCCGCTCCGACCTGTTCCAGGGCACCGTGGAGGGCTACATCGCTGACGCTGCCAAGAAGCTGGGCGGCTCCGTGAAGTTCGTAAACGCCGTTCACTATGTCAAGGGTGAGGGCATCGAGAAGAAGGAAGAAAACTTCGCCGCTGAGGTTGCCGCACAGATCGCCGGCGCTAAGTAATCAGACTTTGCCAAAATAATTTACCCCCGGTTCTTCGGAACCGGGGGTTTTTGCGCCGCAGCCCCCTGTAGGGGCGGGTCTTGACCCTACCGCCGCACCTCGTTTTCTGCGGCGGTAGGTTTGAGGTTTCGGGCCGGTCAAGACCGGCCCCTACAGCGGCGCGGTTATGCACGAAGCCTTTGTAGGGGCGTTTCAATTGCTCGTCCGCTGCCGCACCTCGTTTTCTGCGGCGGTGGGTTTTGGGTTTGCGGCGGGAGCGAGCCCCCGCCCTACAAGGTGTTTTGCACCTGCGCCTACCGGGGGCTTTCCCCCAAGGCCGCAATGGTCAAAATCCCGATATTGTCCCGGTAGATTTCGTCAAACTGGCTCAGGGGCAGGGGATTCTCCCCCAGACCCACTTCAATGGTATACCCCGGCTTGCGAAAATCCTGAATGAACCAGTCCTTATACCCGGCGAAGCTGGAAGCGTAGGGGGCATCCGTCAGGGTATAGCCGCTGGAATCCGCAAAAGCGCGCCCCAATTCCTCCGCGCCGGGGACAAAAATCCCACCAAACTGCCAGTAAATCTCCTTCCCCTGACTGTGGTAAGCCAGTACCAGCTCCGGGTCAAGAAAGCGGGTAAATTCCGCCATGGCCCGGCTTTCCAACTGCCCCAAGGGCGCTCTGCCCACATAGTCCCTTGGCCCGGGCTGGGTATAGCCTTGGGCGAATTTGATTTCCCGGGCCATGAGCCAGCCTGCGGGATAGTTCAGGTTCAGGTCAACCCCCAAAAGGTTGGCTTTCCAGCCGTCAGGGAAGGGGATATCCGGGTAGTGGTCTGCCAAACGCCGGGCGGCCTCGTAGGAAATCGTACCGGGCTGAATGGCTCCGGTGACCAAATCCACCCCGTCTGGGTTGACCATGGGCACCATATAGATGGTGGCGTGATTCGCGATTTGCTGGGCAGGTACGCCGTAGATTTCTCCCCCGGTGGCAATGGCTTGGGCCAAATCTTCCGCATATTTTAATAGTACCAGACTGGTTATCCACTCGTTGGCATGGTGGGATGCGGAATAAAACACCTTTCTTGGGCCGCTCCCAATGACCAGCGTCCGCAAAGGCCGCTGAAAGGCAGAAGTACCGATCACTTCGCTGCGTAAAAAAGGATAGGTACGCACCAGCTCCAGAATCATCTCGTCATTACGCGCTGATGTAATGGGCTGGGTGGTGTTCACAATCGCCATAAAAAATCGCCTCCGGGTATTCTATGCCCCGAGGCGCAAAATGTTTCCGCAATGATGGGGAAAGGGATTTGCGGGAAATCCCTTGTAGGGGAGGGTCTTGACCCTCCCGCAGATTGTCGAAAAAGGTGGTTGTAGGGGCCGATGCCCACATCGGCCCTTTGTAAAATGTTACGAATTTGCCCGAATTTACCAATAATATGAAGGATTTTACTGCGGGGCGATGTTCTCAATCGCCCCCTACAATTCCGAATTACTGGGTTTATCGACACGCTGGGGGAGGGTCTTGACCCTCCCGATATGTGCGGATGTGGATTTTAGGGTTTGGTCAGGTCAAGACCTGACCCTACAGGATGCTATGCACACTATATTCGCCGCCCAAACTGCCCTAGGCAATAAAACTGTGCGGAGCACAATAAAACTGCAAAGCAATAAAACTCGCCAATGGCGAATATCACTGGAGCCGCACTTTCTTGGAAAGTACGGCTCAAATCTAGTTGCCTAAATAAATCAGCAGCACGGCGATGTCCGCCGGGCTGACACCGGAGATGCGCCCTGCCTGACCGATGGACACCGGGCGGATTTCCTGCAGTTTCTCTCTGGCTTCCAACCGCAGGCCGGGGATGGCGGTGTAGTCCAAATCCTGCGGAAGCAGGCGGGCTTCCTCCTGCTGAAACTGGGCCACCTGCTTTTCCTGCCGGGCAAGATATCCCGCGTATTTGATTTGGATTTCTACCGCTTCCGTCACAGCGGCGCTCAGCTCCGGGCGGCCCTCGTCAAAGGGAGCAATGTCATCGTAGGTTACCTGAGGGCGGCGCAGAAGGTCGGCAAGGCGGGCGGAGCTCTTCACCGGGGCGGAGCCTCGGGCCTCCAGCATGGCATTTAATTCCTTGCTTTCGGGAACGCCGCTGCCCTCCAGCCGGGCGATCTCCCGGCGGACGCAGGCGTACTTTTCTTCCACCTGACGCAGCCGTTCCTGACTGACAAGCCCCACGGCGGCGCCAATATGGGTCAGCCGCTGGTCGGCGTTGTCCTGCCGGTGCAGGAGCCTGTACTCAGACCGGCTGGTCATAATCCGGTAAGGCTCCTGGGTTCCCTTGGTCACCAAATCGTCAATCAAAGTGCCGATATAGCTGGTATCACGGGTCAAAATCAGGGGATCTTTCCCCTGAAGCTTCAGCGCCGCGTTGATGCCCGCAATCAGGCCCTGAGCGGCGGCTTCCTCGTAGCCGGAGGTGCCGTTAAACTGGCCCGCGCCGTAAAGCCCCGAAACCTGCTTCGTCTCCAAGGTGGGCTTCAAGCTGGTGGGGTCGATGCACTCATACTCAATGGCGTAGGCCGGGCGCATCATCTCCGCGTTTTCCAGACCGGGGATGGTTCTCAGCATGGCAAGCTGCACATCCTCCGGCAGGCTGCTGGAAAAGCCCTGAATATACATTTCTTCCGTGTTGGCTCCGCAAGGCTCAATAAAGAGCTGATGCCGTGGCTTGTCCGCGAAGCGGACGATTTTCGTCTCAATGCTGGGGCAGTACCGGGGGCCTACGCCGGAGATGGTGCCGTCGTACATGGGGCTGCGGTGGAGGTTATCCCGGATGATTTGGTGGGTTTTTTCGTTGGTATAGGTCAGGTAGCACACGGCGGAGTTGTCTACGGCCCTCTCCGTGCGGAAAGAGAAAGGCTCCGGGTGTTCGTCACCGGGCTGAATCTCCATTTTGGAAAAATCGATGCTGCGGCGGTTCACTCTGGGGGGCGTGCCGGTCTTAAAGCGGCGCAGGGGCAGCCCCAAAGCGCGCAGGTCGTCGGCAAGCCCTACGGAGGGGTGCATTCCGTCCGGGCCGGAGGGAATCACCACTTCCCCGGTAATGACGGTGCTGTCCAGGTATGTGCCGGTGGCGAGAATGACGGCTTTTGCCTCATAAATCGCCCCAAGCTGGGTCTGCACTCCGGTCACAGCGCCGTTTTGGGTAAGGATTTTTACGATTTGCGCCTGCTTCAGCTCCAAATTCTCCTGCTGCTCCAGAGTGTGCTTCATATACTCCTGATAGCGGCGGCGGTCAGCTTGGGCACGCAAGGAGTGGACAGCGGGGCCTTTGCCCCGGTTGAGCATCCGGTACTGGATGCAGCTATGGTCTGCGGCGACACCCATTTCGCCCCCCAGAGCGTCCAATTCCCTTACCAGATGACCCTTTCCCGTGCCGCCGATGGCGGGGTTGCAGGGCATATTGCCCACGGCATCCAGATTGATGGTAAACAGAATGGTATGGCAGCCAAGGCGGGCAGCCGCCAAAGCGGCTTCAATGCCGGCGTGGCCCGCGCCGATGACCGCAATCCGGCAAGCGCCTGCGTGATAGGTGGTCATTGGTCTTCCTCCTGCTCCTTCTTTTCGGGAGCGACTTTGCTCAGGTCAAAGGGCTTGCAAATTACCTCGCAGCGGTTGATAGGCGTGCCCAAAGCGTGGAACTTTTCTTCGTAGCCGGTCATAATGCCCACAATGCCGTGCTCGTGGAGGTTGTTGGTCAGGTTTTTCACTTCCAGACCGCAGGCGGCGAACTCCTCTACGCTCCAGGAAAACAACGGGGCGTTGTCGGTCTTGAAGTGGATTTCCCCTGTCTCCCGCACCACACGGCAGTATTTGTCCAAAAAGGTGCGGTAGGTCAGGCGGCGCTTGGCGTTTTTCTTCCGGGGCCAGGGGTCGGGGAAGTTGATAAACAGGCGGTCGATTTCCCCAAATGCAAAGCAGTCTTCCATGAGGGCTACATCCATGTCGATAAAGTATACATTTTTAAGACCCATGCTCTGGGCCTTTTCCATGGCCACCACCATGGCTTCCCGGCAGCGCTCCACCGCAATGAGCAGCACATCGGGGTTTGCCTCGGCGGTCTCGGCGGTAAACTTGCCCTTGCCGCAGCCCACTTCTACCCACAGCGCTTTTGCCTCCGGCATCAAACTGCGCCAGTTGCCCTTCAAAGCGTTGGGGTCTTCTATCCGCAGCTCGCCGCAGCGCTCCATCCGGGAGTCCCGGTTCTTCATTTTCCGCATTCTCATAGTCTATTCCCTCCCGGCCGTGCCAGTTTTTTCAAGTAATGCATATCGGTTTTTATCCGTTGTTCGCTAAATTGGAATTTAGCACCGCACCAAATTGGTGCCCGTAGGGAACGGCCCATGTGCCGTTCCATTTCCACCGCACCAAACGGGCGGGTCAAGACCCGCCCCTACAAAGGGTTGGTACGCAACCGCACCGCTGTAGGGGCCGGTCTTGACCGGCCCGAAGCCCCAAACCCACCACCGCAGAAAACGAAGTGCGGTAAGCGGACGAGCAATGCTCGCCCCTACGATAGGATTACAACCCAATCTGTAGGGGCCGATGCCCACATCGGCCCTCTCCAATGGCACGGATTCGCCGCAGTTCCGCAGAAGCATCGCTTTGCATTCTGCGGGGCGATGTGGGCATCGCCCCCTACATTCACAAAACGCAAATCCTCGTCAAATTCCAGTTTATCGCTTTGGTGAGTAAAGTCTATACGCACATTTCAAATTTGTATTATACCAGAAAACGCTCCTTTCGTCAAAAGAAAAGTCGTAAAAAATAGGGTTGACACAGATAAATATTCATTATAAAATAAACTTAAGTTTACGAAAGGGGCATGACCTATGACCCAAAGAGAAAGACAGATTTTACAGCTTATTGAAAGTGACCCCATGATTTCCCAGCAGGCGCTGGCGGACGCGCTGGGCATTACCCGCTCCTCCGTGGCGGTGCACATCTCCAATCTGATGCACAAGGGCTACATTGCGGGCAAAGGCTATGTGCTGCGCACCGGGACTTATGTGGTAGTTGTGGGCGGCGTGAATATGGACATCGGCGGCCGCTCTTTTGAAAGTCTGGTGGCGGCGGACTCCAACCCCGGCGCCATTACCATAAGCCTTGGGGGCGTAGGCCGCAACATTGCCCACAACCTGTGCCTCATGGGTACGGATGTAAAAATGCTTACCGCTTTTGGTGACGATGTTTACGGTCAGCGCATTGCGGCAAGCTGCTCCGAGCTGGGCATTGACCTGAGCCATGCCCTGCGGCTGCCGGGGGAAACCACCTCTACCTACCTCTACATTGAAGGCCCGGACGGGGAGATGAATATTGCTCTGTCTGACATGGAGGTCTGCAAGCGCATTACCCCGGCGTACCTTGCCGCCAATCTGCCATTGCTCCAAAACGCTCAGGTGGTGGTTGCCGACAGCAATATACCCGCCGAGAGCCTGATTTATTTGGCGGAAAACTGCAATGTCCCCATTTTCTGCGACCCGGTATCCACCCTGAAAGCCCCCAAGCTGCTGCCCGTTTTGGACAAAATCCACACCCTGAAGCCCAACCGCTTGGAAGCGGAGCTGCTCTCCGGGGTAAAAATCAAGACCAAGGCTGATGCCCCCAAGGCCGCCCAAGCGCTCTTTGACAAGGGCGTGCACCGGGTATTTATCTCCATGGGCAGCGACGGCGTGTACGCCGCCACCCATGACCGGGGCATTTATATGGACAACCTTCCCGGCAACATGGTAAGCACCACCGGCTGCGGCGATGCCTTTATGGCGGCGCTGGTATGGGCCTATTTAGAGGGCACGGACTTGGAAAACACCGCCCGGGCGGGTCTTGCCGCCAGCTCCATCGCCATGGAAACCAGACAAACCATCAACCCCGCCATGAGCGCCACCGCTCTGCGGGAGAGAATGAAATAATTTGGAGGAAGAATTATGCTGAACAAATTTCTTGATGTCAATCCCGAAGTTGCCAAAGCTATCGCCGAGGGCAAGCCCGTTGTGGCTTTGGAGTCCACCATTATTTCCCACGGTATGCCCTATCCCCAGAATGTTCAGACTGCTCTGAATGTGGAGCGGATCATCCGGGAAAACGGCGCGGTACCCGCTACCATCGCCATCATCGGCGGCCGGCTGAAGGCCGGTCTGACTGCTGAGGAGATTGAATACTTCGGCAAGAAGGGTCAGGCCATCCACAAGGCTTCCCGCCGGGATCTGGCGGTGCTCTGCGCCCGGGGTGAGGACGGCGCTACCACCGTTACCACCACCATGATCATTGCCCACATGGCGGGCATCAAGATTTTCGCCACCGGCGGCATCGGCGGCGTACACCGGGGCGCGGAAACCACCATGGACATCTCTGCCGACTTGGAAGAGCTGGGCCAGACCCCTGTGATGGTCGTCTGCGCCGGTGCCAAGTCCATTCTGGATTTGGGCCTGACGCTGGAATATCTGGAAACCAAGGGCGTGCCTGTCATCGGCTACGGCACCAATGAGCTGCCCGCCTTCTATACCCGCCAGTCCGGCTTCAGCGTGGACTATGAAATCGACACCCCCGAAGAGCTGGCCGCTGCCTTTAAGGCAAGCAATGAAATGGGGCTCAAGGGCGGTATGCTGGTTACCAACCCCATTCCTGAGGAGTACGCCATGCCTCTGGATGTGATTAACGCCGCCATCGACCAGGCCATCGCCGAGAGCGTGGAGAAGGGCATCCACGGCAAGGCCACTACCCCCTTCCTGCTGGCCCGGGTTGCCGAGCTTACCGGCGGCGACAGCCTGGCCTCCAACATCCGTCTGGTCTACAACAACGCGGCCCTCGCCGCCAAGACCGCCGTGGCTTACTGCAAGTAAGATAGAAAACTCACCCGCTTGGGGCAGTATTCATAAGACAGTAAAATCTCCCACTACGAATGATCGGTTCTTAGTGGGAGATTTCGTTTTGGCGTTTTATACACTCAAGTCGAGTGGCAGGTCAGAAATATCTTTCAATCGCTTACCCTCAACAAGGTTCTCAAGAGTTTCAATAATATCTTCCCTGCCGTGGCAGCCATACTCTTTCACAGCTTCTAGCAGCTCATACAAAGCGAAATGGTACACACAGTCTAAATCCCCTGTCCCCAATGCAAGTGAAGCTAAACGAGAAGGAAGTGGTTCGCCGGTTACCACTACAATATGTGGAAGATGACCTTTACGATTCCGAATTAGATTCAACGCCTCGGTTCGACTATTCTGAGCACGATCTGAGCGCATAGTCCATTTTGCAGAAACAGAAGCATGAAGGATAGGTTTGCCGCCATTTTTCTTTCTTAAATCAGACATTGTGCAAATATCGTCATTGATAAAGATTTGTCCCTGATTGATTTGTGAATCCTCATACAGATTTCGATAAACAACCACATCGGGAGCCACCATATAGTCATTTCCCAGCATGGTACTTAACTGCCTATTCTGATTTATTAGTTGCGACAAATATGCTAAGTGTTCATACTGCGCGAAGTCAGATGTTTTTATGGTATTTTGGTTTCCTAAATTTAGAATCGTCCACTCTCCCGGACGAAGATGCTGTAAATGTGGGAATGTATCTGATAGAAACTGCATTGTCAGTTGTTCAAACAATGTACCAGCGGTCTGCCCTTTTAGTTTGGCAGAAGCAGAGGCTCCTAATTTTGTAGCAATAATTGAAGCAATTGCTTTAGATGGTGCGTTTGAAGAATCCGCATTTGATGCGATGCCATCAGCAGAAAGGGTTAATACATTATTATCAATCAACGCCTTATGATATTTTTTTCTGGCATTCAGGATTAAAACATTATCCATTTTCCAGACACCTCCGAATTTCTAAACCAACTGCTTTTGCAACCGGTGGTGGAAAAGCATTTCCAATCATTCGGCATGCAGCAGTTTTTTTATTGCCAAAGTTCCACTCAGGGGGAAAGCCCTGAATTAACGCGATCATTTCTTTTGTAAGTTTTGGCATTCCCTCAAAGTCTATGGAGGGAGCCTCATTGGCAATACCAGAACCGTCTACACCAAGTTCTGCCCATGCCTTTCGTGCTCTAATAGGCCCTAAATCAGGGCCTCCATGTTTTTTGCTCCCACCTACAATGGTAGGTGCGATTTTATTTGCTTGATTGACCCATAAACTAAGACCATTCCAGCCATTCGCACCCATCAGTTCTTTTAGTGATTCCCCAACAGTAGGTGCTTTAATAATTCCGCCCATAGGGTATTCAAATTGAGATTTAATATCGTTCCGAATACCAATAATAATGACACGTGGTCGAAGCTGTGGAACACCAAAATCGCTTGCGTTAAGTAGCTTTATTTGAACCCTGTATCCTAATGCTGTTATTGACTCAAGTATATGGTTTCGATATTCAGTAAATTTGGAATCAAGAAAACCACGCACATTTTCAAGCATTACAGCGCGAGGCTTCATTTCTTCTATGAGGCGAATAGCTTCGGGGAAAAGGTCTCTTTCGTCCTCCTTCCCAAGCTGTTTGCTTGCAACAGAGAACGGAGGACACGGTACACCGCCCGCGAGTAGATCTATGTTCTTATAAGGTTTTCCGGAAAATTCGTGAACATCACCACAAATAACATTCCACTCTGGTTTGTTAGCTTTCAAAACCTGACAATATTCTTTTTCATACTCCACTAATGCAATATGCTCAAATCCAGCCATGTCCAATCCAATTGCTTGACCGCCTGCACCTGCACAGATTTCAACGCAAGTTAACACATAAAACATCCCTTCGAGTTTTTGCTAATTATATCACACTTTTTTGTTTATAGAAAGCCTAAAACCATATTTTTCGAATCCACTTAGTGCCGCAAAAGCATGAAAAACTGCTTTTTAGGAGAATATAATTTCCAAAATGACCTATTACTCCTTAAAGAACAGCAAACTGTACCAAGTTACCATATTGCTCCCGTATTGGAAGGTTTCTCCCAGCGCCTCCAGGGTGGGAATGATATTGATGCCGTGGCTTTCAATGCAGGGGTGCATCTTTCCCGGCAGACGGCAGGGAAGCCCGTCCAAGAAGGCACAGCGGGTGCATATGGCACAGGCTTCTGTAGAAAGAATGTAAGGCCAAACCCCTTGCTCACGCATCAGGTCACGCACCACATTGGTGATTTTCTCATGGGCGGGGCGGGTAGCAAGGGTTTGCTCAATATCCCCAATGTCATCCACTTCCGTAATGGTGCCAATGAGCAGGCAGCGGTTGTAGCCGCCGCACTTTTCCCGGCAGCTTTCTACGCTGCCAACGCCGGGAGGGCAAGCCCAGCTTTTGCCGTACATGGGGCAGTCGTGCTGGCAGATGTAGCGGATGCGCTCAGAAAATTCCAAGGCGGCAGGGTCAATCCAGTCATAGCGGTAAAGGGGAAGCTCCCCCAACTGCTGCTCCAAAAGTGCTTTATCCATTATTTGAACTCCTCCATAATTTTTTGACAGCCGTAGGTAATATCCTCCCATGCTTTGGAGAAATCCCCGGTGTACCAAGGGTCGGCTACCTCCCAGGGGCAAAGGGGACGGATTTTCTCCGGGTCAGCAGGCAGCATCCGGGCGAGATTCCGGGCGTTGCGTTCATCCATATAATAAATGCGGTCATAATAGCGGTAATCCGCCATAGTAACCTGCCGGGCCGTCTTTCCATCACAGGAAATGCCGTGCTTCTGAAGCTCCCGGCGGGCCGGCGGATACACCGGGCTGCCGATCTCCTCCCGGCTGGTAGCCGCGGAAGCAATCTCAAATTCATCTTCCCGCCCGGCCTTCACCACCATATCCTTCAGAATAAACTCCCCCATAGGACTGCGGCAAATGTTCCCATGGCAGACAAACAGTATCTTCACCATACCCAAACCTCACTTTTTTCATGTATTGTAACACGACAGAATGAGAATTGCAACTTGTAGAGGACATTCCCAAATGCCCCGCCCATCCCGTCGGAAAGCGTTACGCCATTAGCATAGAAGCCGAAAAACGGCTTTTGAGCAGCGGAACAAATACCCGACGATATGAGCATAAAAATCCCGCTACCTCTATTTTAGCTGCGTTTGCAGATAAGGGCGGGAAGCGGTAACTCATGAGCAAATCTTGATTTCTGTGTGGTATGGGAGTATAATTCTGTTAGACAAACTTGAATTTGATGAATTTCTTTTTATCATGTTCATACATCGAAAGGAGGACTTGCAATGTTATTCTTTCTTATTTTTGGTATTGTAATGCTTTTTCCCGGCATCCTTTTTACAGCATTGGCCATTCAAAGTAGAAATCCAGATAATCTGATTTCTACAACCGGAGAATTGACTAAGAAAAAAGACTATAAAAATTACAAGCTAAAAACCCGTTCAGTTCCGAACGCAGTAAAATACACCTATACATATAAAGTTAACGGTAAGTCCTACCATCTTTGCGGAACACAGCTTACACACTCAAGAAATCTTCATAAGCGCATAACCATTGTCTATCTGCGCAGTTTTCCGCGCTGCGCCTATGAGGAATGTTTTACAGGAGCCGCAGAATGGCTGCTTGCAATCAGTTTTTCAGCAATGGGTATATTTATGCTGTTACTCTATTTCTTTGTTGTTTGAGCAGTTGGATAAATCCCAATTTGTCGAACAGATGGAAACAGCCGCCTCTGATGATGGAGGCGGCTCTGTGTGTCGATAAACCCGGCAATTTGAAATTGTAGGGGGCGATGCCTACATCACCCCGCGGTAAAAACTCCCGTATTATTGATAAATTTGGGCAAATTCGTAACATTTTACAAAGGGCCGATGTGGGCATCGGCCCCTACGGATACCTATTTCGACAGCCTGGGCCGCCTCCGTGATGGAGGCGGCTGTACTGTTTCGTGTTATGTTGGGGGACTAAGGATCATTCATCTGCGGCGGGAATACATGAGCGGAGCTTCTATCATCCATTTAAGTATGCATCAAAGCGCATCAGCACTTCCAGCAGCCGCCCCGGCAGGCGGTTACGGCATTCCTGCTTCAGTTCTTCGGGAACACCGTAGAACCCCTCCGCGATAGAACCCGCGATGCAGGTCAGGGTATCGCAGTCGCCGCCCAGAGAAACAGCGGTGCGGATCACATCCTCGAAGGATTCCCCCTCCAGAAACGCGGTGAGGGCTTCCGGGACGGTTTCCTGGCAGGATTCTACATGGTGGTATGTGGGGCGGATTTCGTCGCAGCTACGGCTGAGATCATAACGAAAGGTGCCTTCCATGTAAGCCTTGATCTGCGCCTTGGTGCTGCCGGTGCGGGCCAGATAGATTGCGCTGGCGGTGGCCTCCGCCCCTTTGATGCCCTCCGGGTGATTGTGAGTCACTTCCGCGGAAAGACGGGCCATCCGGCGGACGGTATCCAAATCGTTATACAGCCATGCAATGGAAGATACCCGCATAGCAGAGCCGTTTCCGTAGCTGCCGTAGGGCTGGGGGTTGTCGCTTTTCAGCCAGCAGCGGAACATACCGCCATAGCCCGCGCGGGGAAACAGCGCTCCGTAGCGCTGCATGGATGCGATCAACCGCCGGCGAATCCCTTCTTTATCCTCCGGTGCGTCCAGAAACGCATGGGCAACGGCAATGGTCATGACCGTATCGTCGGTGTAGGTGGAATTTTTAGAAAACAAGGGGAAATCTTTGCATTTACCGCCCATGTCAAATTCATAGGGGCTGCCGATGATATCCCCCAAAATTGCTCCGTACATCTTACTTACCTCTTTTCCTGTAGTCCTCGTCGATGTTTGCCTTCCAGTCCGCCGCTAAGGGCCGTGAGGCCCGGAAATTGCAGACGGTTTCGCAGACGGCTTCGTAAATCACCTTCGTGCCCACGCTGTCGGCATTGTAATTGGCGGCGCGGTCTGCGTCGATGCCGAACCGGGCGGCTTCCCTGGCTGCGTCGATGTTGGCTCCCAGAAACAGAAATTCCCAGCCGTAGCGCTCCTTCTGGCGCTCAATCATCGCTTTCAGCCGGTCATAGGTGTATCTCCGGCTGGCGTTTTCCAGCCCATCGGTGGTGATGACGAAGAGGGTCTTTTCCGGGCGGTCTTCCTCCCGGGCATACTTGTGGACATTCCCAATGTGGTGGATAGCACCGCCCACCGCGTCCAGCAGAGCGGTGCAGCCCCGGACGAAGTATTCCCGCTCCGTCAGAGCCGGTACTCTTTCCAGAGGCACCCGGTCATGGATGACCACGCTTTCGTTGTCAAACAGCACCGTACTGACCACCGCTTCGCCGGGTTCCTGCCTTTGCTTTTCAATCATGGCATTGAAGCCGCCGATGGTGTCCTTCTCCAGCCCCGCCATAGACCCGCTGCGATCCAGAATAAACACAATCTCCGTCAAATTCTTCTTCATAATAAAACCTCCTACAATGTTGTGTGTTTTAGCTTACACCCATATTATAGGAGGTTTCTTACTTCATTTGGTCGCATGACAGGCGACATATTTCATTCGTTAAGCTTGCGATGCTTAATACTCGAAACTACTTGCATAGAGCCCAATTCCATCCTTCCACCAGATATGCGGTTACAGATATATTCATCCGGAAAAAAGTTGATATATTTGTCTTCAACCTCATATGTATTCCAAGTTTTGTAGGCATATATCCTTGTTGTATCTAAGGCACGAAAGCTATCAATAGACAATCGGGATGTTGTTGGATCTCTGAATACTAATCTGTCAAATTTCTTCCTCGCCCGCCAGTGCGTCTGAATACGCTTCATAATATCGTCTGATGTTCCGATATAAATCTGCCTGTATTCATCCAGTACCATCAAATAATAACCACTTTCACCTGCATATTCCTTTAGGTCAGTAACGGGCTTAAAACACTTATACCTCTTTAAGAAGGATTCAATCTTTTTCTCGAAATTCCCCTTATCTAACTGCTTATAGAACTTCATGTTTAGGTCGAAGTTTTTCATACAATCATCATAGTGCTTTTTGCACCATTCATCTGTATAGTGTTTTTCTATGACATAAGTTCTCTCGCCGATCGTCTCAGTTTTATCGACAACATACTTCGGCAAGCTATTGATGAAGTTCAACTCATCGAAAGTAGAGCGTCCGCCTTTGTCAGTTGGCTTGTTATCAATGATTGCATAGTTTTCTCTACACAATCGTAATCCATACTTTCCTGGAACTACCAGAACACCAAAATGATATTGCCGTTCTTCTTTTTTACTCATATATTCTCCCAAACCTTAGCCGCCCAACAAGCTCTGATCAAATGCAAACAAGGCTTCGTTGATTTCGTAAATGTCGAACTTGCCGCTGCGAATGAAGAACTCGACGATGATGTCGAACTTATTGGAATGGCTCAGAGCGAAACCTGCTTTTTGCAGCATATCCATGGTTTCGTCCAGCGACAGTTCCAGAGCAATGGCAAAGGCCAGCACCGTGGGCTTACTGGGCTTATATAGTCTGTCCGAGCGGATTTTGGAGAACAGCTTGCGGTCAATATTGGCTTTCTTATAGCACTCAGAATCCTTCATGCCCTTCTCATCAATTTTCCGCAGGAGCATTTCCGAAAAGCTCTCATCCATCTGCTTCAGCATATCTTCCAGAGACATTGCTTTGGACGCACAGGGGAGCGGTTTCTCAAGAACAGCGCTGTCCTCGCAGACCTCCATGTACTCCGTATCCCGGCGGCGGTTGGCGTGGCGGTAACGCCGGTTGAAATCCGCACCGTATTCAGCCGTTTCCTTGGCGGCTACATAGTTTTCGTCTATGTAACTGGCAACCCGGCTGAACAGCTTCTCCGACAGTTTGACCGCATCCTTATGGAATACCACCAGATAAATCTGCATCTCATGCTCCGGCAGAAAGGCGCTGAACGCCTGAATGGCGATTTGCAATGCCCTGTCCTTGGGGAATCCGTAATTGCCGGTGGAAATGAGCGGAAAAGCGATAGACCGGCAACCATGCTCCAATGCCAGAGCCAATGCGGAGTCATAGCATTGCCGCAGCAGATTTTCTTCATTGTGGCCGCCGCCCTGCCACACCGGGCCAACGGTGTGAATGACATACTTGGCATCCAGTCCGTATCCCGGGGTGATTGCGGAGCAGCCCACCGGAATATTTCCGATTTTCTTCCTGGCTTCCAGCAGCGCCGGGCCAGCCTTGGCATGGATACCGGCATCGGTGCCGGAACCAATGACAGGTTTTGGGTTCGCGGTATTTACGATGGCATCCACGGCCATTTGAGTAATGTCATTTCTCACGATCTCAAAGGGCATATCCTCACCTCCTGCGTATGTTTATTTTACGGCATTTTTGCATTCCGGTCAATAGCAGATGCTTATATAAAAGTGTGATGAAACTGACGCAAAACCCACATAATTTTGTGATTAGGGGTTGTATTTTCCAATTCAACAGCATATAATAAAAGTGTGATTGCGAGACACGAAAACGCCGATAAAAGTGTGAAGGAGGGTGGCTATGGAACGATTGATTTTACAGAAGCTGCTGGACTGGAAGAATTCTCCCTACCGCAAGCCTCTGATTTTGAAAGGCGTGCGTCAGGTGGGCAAGACTTGGATTCTGAAAGAGTTCGGTAAGCGTTACTATGAGAATACCGCCTATTTCAACTTCGACGAGAACGAGGAATACAAGCAGTTCTTTGAAACTACAAAAGATGTGGATCGAATTTTACAGAATCTGATGCTGGCAAGCGGGCAGAAGATTGTGCCGGAAAAGACACTCATTATCTTTGACGAGGTGCAGGACTGCCCTAAGGTCATCAACTCCATGAAGTATTTTTGCGAGAACGCCCCGCAGTATCACATCGCCTGCGCCGGTTCTCTGCTGGGCATTGCTCTGGCAAAGCCATCCTCTTTCCCGGTGGGAAAGGTCAATTTTATGCAGATTGACCCCATGACCTTTACGGAATTTCTGCTTGCCAATGGTGACGAAAATCTTGCCAAATATCTGGAAACGGTGAACACCATCGAGCCTATCCCTGATGCCTTTTTCAATCCTCTGTATGAGAAACTCAAGATGTACTATGTGACCGGCGGTATGCCGGAACCTGTTAAAATGTGGACAGAGGCAAGGGATGTGGCAGCCATGCAGGAAGCGCTGTCCGGCATCATCGGAGCCTACGAGCGCGACTTTGCGAAACATCCCAATATCAGCGAGTTTCCAAAAATCTCTTTGATTTGGAAATCGATTCCTTCTCAGCTTGCAAGGGAAAACAAGAAGTTCATCTACAAGGTTGTCAAGGAAGGCGCAAGAGCCCGTGAGTACGAGGATGCGTTGCAGTGGCTGGTGGATGCCCGGTTGGTTCATAAAATCTACCGCAGCTCTGCCCCCGGCCTTCCTGTGGCTGCGTATGATGACCTGTCGGCATTCAAGATTTATCTGGTGGATGTAGGACTGCTCCGCCGTCTGGCGCAGTTGGCTCCCACAGCCTTCGGTGAAGGCAACCGCCTGTTTACCGAGTTCAAGGGCGCATTGACCGAAAACTTTGTGCTTCAGACTTTAGTTACGCAGTTTGAAGTGGTTCCCCGGTACTGGACGCAGACAAATCCTCCCTATGAGGTGGATTTCCTGATCCAGCGGGAAAATGATATTTTCCCTGTTGAGGTCAAATCCGAAGCCAATACATCCAGCAAGAGCCT
>JBJDYH010000097.1:0-3726 GCA_051867135.1 Faecousia sp.
GCTCAAACCGTTCCTTGCTTTCTGCCCGGAAAATGGGAATAGGGAGCGCCGGGTCACGGAGCTGCACATCAAACAGACCAATGCTGGTAATCTCAAATGCGGTATCGTCCAGATAGACAGTATCGCCTACTTGGTAGGGCGGGGCTTGCTGGTTACGGTCTGCCGTGTCTGGAAGTGCATCCTGAATCTGCTGCCATTCTTCATCGGATACGGTTATATCAATCTCATGGGTGGTTTCGCCGTTCCCAATAGTAATGGTATCGCCCTGGCGGGTGATGGGCTGGCCGGACAGATCGGGAGCCTGGGTTTGTCCTTCCTGGGCAATGCGCTCCACATCGGCAGTCACTTGCCGGATAAATGGGTCCTGATCCAGCTTTTCGGGGGCAATCACCTGGCCATTAACGATACCACGCTGTTCCAGGGTTTCCCGGATGGCGATAGGGTCAATATCATCAAAGTGGTCTTGTTCTTCTTCTGTGAAAAAACGATCCTCCTTGATGAGCTGGGCAATCCGGCGCTGTACCTTTGCCCACGGCAAATCCGTGGCAGCAGCCGGAACCGGAAAAGCCGGAAGATCATCGCCATACTCTTGTTTCAACCATGCCGCCGTATTCTTATCACGGGCATGATCTTTCATATAACGGACAACGGCCTGTTTGCTCCTGATGTCGCCATTCCATTCCTGAAGTGCTGCATCAATAGCGGCCTGGGTATCCACGGGCCGCGCCGGTTTTGCAGGCTCCGATTGGGGCATAGAAAAAGCGGAGGGCTGTCGGCTCTCCGCTTGCTGGATATTCTGGATTTGCTCCTGCTCAGACAGGAACAGGTTTAATGTCAGTTGTTGATAAGCTCCGTCAGGATAATCTCCTCCGCCTGGGCCTTGCAGTTGTTCATCAGGCCCACCCAGCGCATCGGGTCGCTGGCTTTCAGGCTCTCCGTTGCGCCCGCCGCTTTCGCCAGTTCGGGCATCAGCAGCTCCAGACGGCTCTGGGCGGTCCCGTCGATCTCCAGAAGGTGCGGGTACAGCTTCTCGCTCAACAGCAGCTGGTTGTAAAGGATCGGGCGATGTTCCTTCAGATACGTTTTCCGCATCCTGCCGTACCTGCCCAGGGGCTTCAACCGCTGTTCGCTCAGTTTCAGATTGGGAATCAGATAGTCCCCGTTCTGGATGTAGGTCATGGGATTCTTCATATTGGTTTCTCCTTTCTTGGGCGGCTTCACGCTCCGCGTTTCGGATGGTGATGCCAATTTGCCGCAGCACCCGCTGGTTGATCTGGCTGACTGCTGTTCCCAGCGCTCCTATGGTGGCCGGGGTATTGAAATCAAAAATTGCCATAAAATCTTCATGGTCGAAATAGCGTTCCGGTTCCAGCCCGCAACGGGACATGAGGGCGTAGGTAATGCTGACAGTGGCGGCGTTTTTGAACTGTACTTCGATGTTAAACTCATCATATTCCTCCAAAAAGGAATCGTCAACGATATAGAAAAAGTCCCGCTGATGCTCTGCCCAATATTCATCCGCCAGTTTCCCGGCCACATCGGTGAGCTGCCTTGCAAGATCGTCCCCTGCAACGCCGTAGGTGCGCTCCAGCATGGCCGACACGGAATCTCTGTGCCGTTCCTCCATCTTCCACAGCCATGGGGTGCGGGAGTGTTCACGGGCCCCGGTATCAGAAATATCAAAAACATAGCGGAGCCTCGGCCTGTCCCCGGAATCGTCCACCAGGGCGATACCCTTGGAACCGCGCCGGACATACCGGCCCATTGTTCCATTCCACAGCTCATATTCAGCGCAGGCGGTGGCGTCCGGGCGCTGGGCATAGATCATCAGCTGCTCATGGAACGGATACTTGTAAAGGCGGGCAGCGGTGGTTAAGAATCCCGCCCATTCCCTCCAGCTGCCAGTAAGGTCTTTTGCCGTCTGTTCTGCCATCTGTGCGTACATTTCTGCTTTTGTTGGCATGGTGTTTTGCTCCTCCTTTCGGTTCTGGGTACAGAAAAGCAGGAAATCTCAAAAGATTTCCTGCTTCACCTAACAAGTACAAGTTTTTTGTTAATCCGAAATCAATAGTAATCCATATCCGACATCATTTCCGAATAGTATTCCGCTTCCATTTCTGCTTTTACTTCATTTATATAATTTAGTTGACTATCAATACCATCAAGAATATTATTCAAGGCCTCAAAGAAATTTCCAGTCTCTATGAAATCAAATCTCTTATTCTGGGAGAAATACGCCTGCATACTGTTTGACATCGGATACCTAAATTTGTTCGCATCACCATCGAATGAATGAACTTGCATGCAATAGTTTTCTATAATGCCTATATATCCAACATCACTTGTTCCGCTGACACATTCTACAACATATGGCTTAATTTTTTTCCACATTCCTGCAATGCTATGTTTATTATCCAACATACACTTACACTTCGTTTGAAAATCTTCTCCAGTTTCCTCAAACCATATGGTTTTCAAACTAAGCTCCACGCAATTCCTGTATAAATAGCACATTGGAAGGAACAGACGCTTGCAATCATCAAATTCTCCCAAATCTGCTTTCTGTTGCATATACCATTTTAAGTAATTTGCTGTTTCCAGATATGCTTTAGTATATGGATAAAACTCCGCTCTACTATACTTATACCCAACAACAGATTGTGCATAATAGTATCCTCCCGTTTCTATAAACACCGGAGCAACCTCTTTCCATTCAACGGCACCTTCAGTATCTTTGTTGTACCATTTTTTTATGATTTCATATGCGGCCTCAAATTTATTCGCAAACCTCACTAAATCAATGTGCGTTTGCTCGTCAAATATTTTTTTAATTACAAACCTACCGGAAAGCCCCCAATCATCATGTTCCCATACGATGTGAAACGGATAACGGAATGAATCTGATTCTCTATCCTTTTGTGACAAATCGGCAAAATACTTTCGTATCCATTTCATTTCTTCTTCTGGCCTTAATAAAGCAGCTTTCTCCATTACTGCGGATAAAATTACAGACAAGTTATGCCTTGTATCTTTAACAAAATTTTTTCGCTCGTCTTTATCATGAATATACTGAAATCCAATCGCCTTTAATCCAAGTTCCATACAATGTCTGTAAAGAAACGCAATGGAGAAGAAGTAGGTATCCAGTTTTCCTATATCAGGGTGATCTGCATACAAGATAAATTCCGTAATTTTGTGTGCTGCTTCAAAAAAACATTCTGCATAGTCAAAAAGTGTTTCCGACAAATCTGTTGGAGCCAAAATCTTTACTATATATTTTGAGTGTTTATCAAACGCATCTATTTTTTTACCTTTTTCAGGAAAAATTGTCGAAATTAAAATATCTGGTTTTTCCATTTTCATCCCTCATTGGCTTACATTATTGCCCCTATTATACTCTATTTCAGCCTAAAATCACAGAAGGGATATAAAAGAATGTTCAAAATAGATCACACAAAAACATACGAAGCACAAATTACTCGTCAAAATCCGGGTACAGCTCCAGCTGGGCAAATTCCTCATCCGTCATAGCACGAAGCTTGGCAAGCGCGGAATCGGTCAGAGCCAGCAGCTCGGTTTCCTCTGCCGAAAGCTCGCCGCGCATCTCGGTCAGGCTTTCCATCAATCCGATGCGGCTGCCGGTGTTGTAAATGCACATCAGATTGATCTCATCAAAAGTAAAGTTTCCCATATCAAATCTCCCTTTCCGCGCTCTTTTTGGGCGCT
>JBJDYH010000098.1:0-3721 GCA_051867135.1 Faecousia sp.
AATAAAACTGCGAAGCAATAAAACTGCGAAGCAATAAAACTGCGAAGCAATAAAACTGCAATGCAATATCACTAAAAAAACGAGTTGTGAGTGATATTGCTTACGCAGTAGTATTTTTTCTGTCGAAAAAGTTTTATTGAAACCCTGCGGTTTCAGTTTTTGCCGTAGATTTTCCGGACGGGTATATCTGTATTATAGCAAAAAACCGGAGAGAATCAATCACAATTCGTCGAAGCCCCGGCAATCGGAACCAAAAAGGGGATAAAATGAAAAAACTCCTTCCGAAAAGGTCGGAAGGAGATATTTTCAGAGAAATCAGGCCATAGCGTTCAGCCGCAGGGTCAAGCTGCTCTTCTTGCGGGCAGCAGTATTCTTGTGCAGAATACCCTTGACAACAGCCTGATCCACCTTCTTAACAGCCAGCTTGTAAGCGGCTTCTGCGGCGGTCTTGTCACCGGCGACAACAGCAGCGTCAAACTTCTTGACGGCGGTCTTCAGCTCAGACTTGTTAGCCTTGTTCTTCTCGTAAGCGATCTTGGAAGAAATGACATCCTTCTTAGAGGACTTAATGTTGGGCATGGTTCCACCTCCTATTCCCAATATTGTTCATACAGCTAAGCATTATAACTGGATTTTTCCCAGAAATCAATCCCTTTTTTGAAAAAAATTAAATTTTGTCACCAAATTTTTTCTCCCGGGAAATTTATCCTTTGTCAAGCCCCAAAAATTTTCCCAAAAGCCGGGCCGTTGTGAAAATGATTAGGGAAGAAAAAGTGGGGAAAAAGTCGAAATCCGTCATAAAAGCTTATGTTAACCAAAATGCATAAACCCGGCGGATTTTCACAGGGAAGGGCTGCTGTGAAAAAACCTGTGAAGAATGTGAAAAACTCTTGCCTTTTCACAGGATTTCTCCTGTGAAAAGGCCGGGGTCGAAGGCAGTCGGATTTTGCATACGGCTTTGCATATTTCAGGAAAGTCAGGGGGTGGACGCGTGTTATGTTGCCGCCGCGTATTTTGCTTTTTTCGGAGAAAATTCAGGAAAAAGTTGACTTTTCTTCCAAACACCCCGGATTGCGTCCCTTTATGGCAGGGTCATCCCAAGGAAAATTTGTGAATTTTTCACAAGGGGCCGGAAGAATGAAAAAATCCCTCCGGGAAATACTGTTTTTATGAGAAAATCCACAACGGAGGATAACCATGCGGCAAATTGTAGAGATCTGCGGCGTGAACACCGCAAAGCTGAAGGTACTGAGTCAGGTGGAGATGGATGCCCTTTTGCGCAGGGCTTATGAAGGAGATGAAGCGGCAAAGAAAAAACTGGTGGAGGGGAATCTGCGGCTGGTGCTGTCGGTGATCCAGCGCTTTGACAAGCGGGGAGAAAACCCGGACGATTTGTTTCAGGTGGGGTGCATTGGGCTGATGAAAGCGGTGAACAATTTTGACCCCACGAAATGCGTCCGCTTTTCTACCTACGGCGTGCCAACGATTAGGGAAAGGAGAGGAAGCACGAAAGGAGTTTCTATGATGACACGAAAGCAGGCTCTGCAAAGAGCCATTGAATTCCTCTCCCAATTCCCGGAATATGCGGAGGAAGTCCGGCTGCTGGAAGAAATCCGCCGGGAGCTGCCCCTGATCCATTGGTCTGACCGTTCCATACGCGATACCGTGGAACAGTTCATTCTGGACAATGACCGACCGCCCACAGCCTCCGATTTCAAAAAAGCCGGTATGCCGCCACATACAGTCGTTCAGAACAAGTACAAAATGCCCCTAAGCCAGTGGCTCAATGAAAACTACCCTACGCCCAAACCATCTGCCGAAGAACGGAAAGCGGAATACACCCAAGCGTTTCTGGAGGATTATCACCGCATCAGGCCCCGTAGCCAATACGAGTTCAATCAGTACAAGCGGCCTGAGACCCGGGGCTGGCAGACGGTTGCCGCCTATCATAACACCCGCTCCTGGCGCAAACTGCTGAAAAAGCTCGACCTGCCGCTGTACTTTGACATGAAGCGGGATCATGTTCCTGCCAATCTTAAGGTGATTGTCCACAATGACTACGATTTTCGTGACTAATCTGACAAAATGAAATAAACACATACTTTTTCTTGTTTTATTTCAATATCTATTGATTTATTGAAATAAGATGGGTATAATCAACACAGTATTTCAAATGCAAGGAGGTAAGCCCATGAACCGTTCCGGAGAATATATTCGCAATATGACCGGCGAAGCGGAATACCGCTCTTTCCGTCCATCCCCCCTGCCGCCGGAGCCGCCACTGGAAATGGACGAAGATTTGCTCCGCCTGCTGGTGGAAGCCAATCGCCGGCTGGCGCAGTTGGATACCGCTGCGCAGTTGATCCCCAATACGGAGTTGTTTGTGTCCATGTATGTCCGCAAGGAGGCGCTGATGTCCTCCCAAATGGAAGGGACGCAGTGTACGCTGGAGGATGTTCTGGACCCGGAGCTGGATGCCAATACTAATGCGGATGTATCCGATGTCATCAACTATGTGAAAGCAACACAGTTTGCATTGGATCGGCTGGATACCCTTCCAATCTGCAACCGCCTGCTGCGTGAAACCCACGCTATTCTGATGGAGGGTGTCCGGGGGCAAGAGAAAAACCCCGGCGAATTCCGCCGGAGTCAGAACTGGATCGGGCCTGCGGGCAGCACCCTGAAGGATGCCCGGTATATTCCACCCAACGCAGAGGATATGGAAGAAGCCATGTCCTATTTGGAAAAGTACATCAACGGCAGCGAAGGCTACGATCCGCTGATCCAGGCCGCCCTTATCCACTACCAGTTTGAAACGATCCACCCGTTTCTGGACGGCAACGGCCGCATCGGCAGATTGCTGATCCTGCTCTACCTGATGGAACGAAAGCTCCTGAGCAAACCGGTCATCTATGTTTCTTACTTCCTGAAAAAGAATCAGGTAGAATATTACGACCGAATCAGCGAGGTTCGCAGGAGCGGCAATTATGAGCAGTGGGTTCGTTTCTTCCTGGAGGCTGTCAGCAGCGCTGCGGGAGACGCATTGGAATCCGCGCAGAAACTGTCCGCACTGCATGATTTCAATATTTCACGGCTTCCTGTGCCTTCACGGAGCAAGGATAATGTGCGGGCTGTATTTGACTTTCTGGAGCAGCACCCCATCATCGACATCAAGCGAACCGCTGCCGCTTTGGGCATCAGCTATAACACCGCCGCCACCGCTGTCAAGAAGCTACGGGCGCTGGGCATCCTGCAAGAAACCACCAACGCCGCCCGCAACCGTGTTTTCTCTTATGAGGCATACCTGCAGATTCTTCGCCAGGGCACTTAATACAGGCAAATCATCTTCACTTCTTTGCAGCATGAATCACATGTTTCTGTGATTCATGCTGCTATATTATTTTGCCTTGCTGCTTTTTTCGCTTCGGCGCTGCTGTCTTGCTTTTTTGTGTTCCCTCCAGATGAATTTCACCCGGTTCAGGCCAAAATAAATGCCAGTCAGAATGATAAAGATCTCCAGACGGCCCATGATCATTCCGATCATCTCCACGATCAGGGTCGCGCTGCCGGTGGCAGGGCCGGTCAGTCCGATGGAGAGGCCCACAGTACCCAGCGCGGAGGCAAATTCAAACATGGCTTCCGTCAAACCACATCCGGCGGTGAGCGTCAGAGCCAATGCGCCTGCAATAAACAACAGAAGATAACAGCCCACAAAGCCCAG
>JBJDYH010000099.1:0-3714 GCA_051867135.1 Faecousia sp.
GGATCAGCCGCAATGTCAGCGATTTCTCGTCCCTGGTCGAAGACCTGAACGACCGAAACATCTCCCTGGTCTGCATCAAAGAGGAGTTTGACACCTCAAAGCCCATGGGCAAGGCGATGATGTACATCGCGTCCGTGTTCGCCCAGCTGGAACGCGAGACTATCGCGGAACGGGTACGGGACAACCTGATGATGCTGGCGGGGGTGCCGGCAACAGTTTGATTCTGCGGATCTATCATAATGACACAGCCTGTATGGGAAAGCAGAAACTTTTCCATGCAGGCTGTGTTATTTCATGTCCTAAATTTTTAAAAAATTTTGCCTTTTTTCGGGTTTGCGGAAATTGGGAATGTATATATACAATAGATGCATGATGCATCAAAAAGTGCTTTGCCGTGCAGAAGGCTATAAATACTCTGAAAAGTTGGGGAGGTGGGCAAGTGAGCAAGATCCGACAGGTTATTGTACATATCGCGGATGATGCGGATTTGTCCGCCTTGGCCGACCGGGTGAGTCAGTATCATGCTGACATAATCGAGCGGCGGTTAAAAGAGTCAGACCTGCCTGCGGACCAGAAAAGTGCGGTCATTGATCGTGTTATAGATTATTTGCAAAATACGGAAGAATAAGGAGACGATCGCATGCGAGAGAATTGTAAACATTGTAAACAGTACTATATTTATTTTGTTTTGAACGAAGCAGAAAAAATAGCGTACATCGGTATAAGCTACGCAAAAGACCGGGGGGCGATACTGCGTAAGCACCTGCGGGGCGAGGTTTCATCTACAAAAAAGCTATTTGGGCCGGGGCCTAATCAAATTGTTCCTTATATGCATGTGCGGCAGGCTCAATGGTTTATAGAAGAGCGCGTGGAGCAAGAAGCTTGCTATTGGGGCAAATACTTGCGCGGGCAGGGGTATCAGGTGCTTGGGCTGGGCAGTGAAGATAGCCGCATCATAATGACCGGAATATGGGAGGAGGTTAAGCGGCAGACCCGGGGCAGAACGCTGGAAGAGGTCTTGCGTGCAGAAGGGACACTTAACTTGCATAGCAGCTCGCGTGGAAACGAACAAAAGACAGTACGGCAGAAATTCACGGCTGGTACCGCAAATGTGGTGCTGAATATCCGCGTAAGGAGCAAAGTGGCAAAAGCCTTCCGGGCACTGGCTGAGCAGCTCGGGGCAACGCAAAGTCAAACCCTTGGTATCTTGTTGGATGCGTATCACGGGGATACAACTTTGGAGACAGAGGATCTTGTGGAGCGCCTTGAAGAAGCAGAAGCTGAAATTGATGATTTAGAGCATGACCTCTTTGACAGTAAGATTGAATTGCAGTTTCAAACGAAACGACTGAGAGAAAAAATTAAAATATTGCAAGCTATGGTCCACAATGGGACAGCATGTTGGCCTTATCGCAAAAGAATGGAAAGCGACAGAGTGCCCATTTACAACAAAAAGCAAGCAAAAAAATATTTTCCGGAGCGTCGAAATTATAGCTATCCGAAAGATGCCGGAACAATGCAGATTAAAATTGACTGCTTGGCTTACGGCAAGTTTAACCCGGGAAGAGGACAGGCAGTGTTTTTGTATGGAAGCTCCATGGAAAGCGGGGAGAAGGTAAAACTGCGCTGTTATTGGCGCCGAGAATTTGTAGGACGCATCCCTATGATCGAAACTTATCGTGATCCGTCTCTTGTGTGGCAGATTGGATACATAGTGGCACCGGATAAGGCGGTCGAACTGATCGGAGCGATGCCGTTACAGACGGAATGGCTGACTCAGAAATCACAGCATCTAAGGGAAAAACAGGAACCGTCAATTAGACTGTCAGAGCTGCTGCAGTGGAGTGAAGAATGCAACGAAGGGGAAAGCCTGGAAGACGTTCTTGTGGAAAAATTCCTAAGACTGAGCGAGAAAAGACGTAAAATGGAGATGAAAGAGGTTTCTTATCAAACAACCGGGAAAAATGAAGACACAGAAGAAACCTTGGATCAAAACGATTTGCTGCAAGGCGATAAACATGATGAAGAAAAGGGAGAGATATCTGGATTCGATGCGGTGCTCAAGAGTGCCAAGAGAAGAGCGGAATCTAATGGACACTGATATATCCGTGCGTTTTCGTGCGGATGCGATCAAATTTACTTGCTTTTTCGTGCTTTTGAAAACTTAAAGTACTTGCTTTTTCGTGATTTGCTGTGTTAGACTATAACCAGTTGAACTACTATAAGCATATGAGGTAATACTGAAATGCTGAAGAGGAAAATCTATAACAGCCTTGTTGCGTGGAAACAAAAAAGCAACGGAACCACCGCACTGCTGATCGATGGGGCCAGACGTGTCGGGAAGAGTTTTATCGTGGAGCAGTTTGCAAAGAATGAGTATAAAAGCTATATCATCATTGATTTTGGAAACGCGCCGCAGGACATCCTGGATTTGTTCGTCAATGACAGCGCGGATCTCGATTTATTTTTTGCGAAGCTGGCGGCATTTTATTCAACCGTACTTCATAGACGAGAGTCTCTGATCGTGTTCGATGAAGTACAGCAATATCCACGCGCACGACAGCTGATCAAATATCTTGTCGCCGATGGACGGTACGATTTTCTTGAAACCGGCTCCCTGATCCGCCTGAAAAAGAACGTAAAAGATATCATTATCCCTTCGGAAGAAGAGCATATTGAAATGTTCCCGATGGATTTTGAGGAGTTTCTTTGGGCGATGGGCGATGAAGCGACGGTCCCGCTGATCAAACACTGCTTTGAAGCGAAAAAACCGCTGGGACAGACGCTTCACCGTAAAGTGATGAACGACTTCCGGCAATATATCCTTGTGGGAGGAATGCCGCAGTCTGTTTTGGCCTATTTGGACGGAAAGAACTTCATGGCATCGGATGAAGCCAAGCGAAGAATCCTGCGGCTATATCGGGACGATGTTTCAAAGTTTGCAGAGGGGTATGAGGACAAGGTGTTTGCCGTCTTTGACGGGATCCCGGGTCAACTGTCAAAAAAGGAGAAGAAATACAAGCTGGCTTCCATCAGTAAAACTGCGCGGTTCAGGACATTTGAGGACTCTTTTATATGGCTGAATGAAGCAATGATCGTCAACACTTGCTTCAATGCGACCGACCCCAATGTGGGGCTGGCGCTCAGCGCGGACAACGCCACACAGAAATGCTACATGGCTGATACCGGCCTCCTTGTTACCCAAACGTTTATGGATGGGGCCTTTACAGACAATGAACTCTATCGCGCAATCCTCTTTGACAAGCTGGACATCAATGAAGGTATGCTCATGGAGAATATTGCGGCACAGATGCTGCGGTGTAACGGGCATAAGCTGTACTTCTATTCCCGTTGTGATAATGAACATCGAGAAAACCACATTGAGATCGACTTTCTGATCGCGGAAGGAAAGAAGGTCGCCCCAATTGAGGTCAAATCCGGGAACTACCGTTCCCATTCTTCGCTTGATAAGTTCAGAAAGAAATTTTCCTCTAAAATTGGAAATTCTTATATCCTCTATACCAAGGATGTCATGGAGAAAGACGGGATCATTCATCTGCCCATCTACATGGCGATGTTCCTGTAGAATCAACGCCTGCGGAGTCATTTCCGCAGGCGTTTCCTATACCCGACAGAGCGTTTGCTATACACGTTTTTGGAGATGAGCAAGCACTGCCCGAAATGCGCATTTCGGGAAATACGCTTCCGGGCGTT
>JBJDYH010000100.1:0-3685 GCA_051867135.1 Faecousia sp.
CAAATCGCTGGACCGGCTGAGCCGTAATAAGCTGCACATCAAGCAGGAACTTGAGTATTACCGGGCGCATCACATCCGGGTTATGATACTGGATCTCCCCACCACTCTCCACGACTTCCCTGAGGGACAGGAGTGGATCATGGAAATGATCAACAGCATTCTGATTGAGGTGCTTTCCAGCATCGCGGAGCAGGAACGGCTGACAACCCGGCAGCGTCAGGCTGAAGGCATCGCAGTGGCCAAGGAGGCTGGTAAACACCTGGGCCGGCCGCGGACATCCTTTCCCCCAGACTGGGGTGAAATATACGGGAAATGGAAACGAGGGGAGTTGACGGCAGTCGCAGCGATGCAACTGCTCGGACTGAAACGCAGCACGTTCTACAGTCTGGTGAAAAAGTGGGAGGAGCAGAAATGAAGCGAAAGTTTGTAGTGTCCGTTCTTCTGGTAGCCTTTGCCGGAATCGGAATTTTTGCGGGATGGAAGATATACGAACAGCAGTCTGCGTATCAGTCTGGAGAATCCGCATATAACAACCTGGAGCAGTATGTGTGCATTCCGGACCCCGTGCCGTCGGGTACCGATGAAGCGAATCTGCCGTCTGAGTATGGAGGAGAAGCGATGGTAGATGAGGATGATACGATCTGGCCGGAGGTTGATTTCGAGGCACTTCAGTTCATCAACCCGGATATTGTTGCGTGGCTCTATATTGAGGGCACGGAAATCAATTATCCGGTCGTACAGGGAGCAGACAACGAGTATTATCTGAAGCACCTTTTTGACGACACATATAATAGTTCTGGATGCCTCTTTTTGGACAGCAGAAACACAAATGATTTCACAGATGCGCATAGCATCATCTATGGCCACCACATGAAAAATGGCAAGATGTTTGCAGTTCTGGATGGCTACAAGAACCAGTTATTTTATGACGAGCATCCTGTGGCACTGCTTCTTACTCCAAACGGAAACTTTACGCTGGAGTTTTTTGCCGGGTATGTGGCCAACGTGGAAGAAGACGCATGGCAGCTTGGGTTTACGCTGCAAGGATTTGAGGACTGGCTGGCTGCATCCGCGGAGAGATCCTGCTTTGAGAGCGGCATTATCCCTGCAGTCACGGATAAGGTTGTAACTTTGTCTACGTGCAGCTACGAGTTCAATAATGCGCGGTTTGTACTCGTTGGGATCCTGAAATGAACCATCAACTATTTTCCTTTTCCTCAACAAACCACTTATCGCCTTCATGAAACAGGTAGGCTTCCTGCCCATTGATCATCACAGTATACCGAATGCCGCCGCCACCCACTTTCGAGGATGTGGCGCGGCATTTGTATTTGAGGCGATCAATCCCGAATATGTGACCATTTTTCCACCGGATGAAGCGTGGATAGATTGTCCCTTCCTCATCGACATCCAGATTGACCGAAACATATGCTTTTCTGCATCGTACATCTGGCATACCGAAACCCCCATTCATATGAAAGTCACACACGATAGACCATTCGCCTTGTTGACACTCTAAGTTTCGTGTGATAGAATATGGTTACGAACGAACTTTCGTGTTCATGCGTGTATTGTAGCACGAACGAATTTTCGTGTCAATGGGTACATACGAAAATATGTTCGTGCGCGTATGAGGATTATGAAAGAGGTGGCCTTATGGTATTCAGAGACAGACTGAAAGAAAAACGGCTGGCAGCTGGGATGACACAGGCGGAGCTTGCGGAAAAGGCGGGGGTGTCTGCACGGACAATTCAGAATTATGAAATGGGCACCCGTAAACCGCGCAACCTGGAAGTCATCCAGAAAATTGCAGAAGCATTGCGGACCACACCGGATTATCTGTTGGGAAGCAGCGGCGCCTATGTGGTTGTGGCCCAGGAAAAAGGCGGAGCAAAAGCGGCACGGGATATTGAAGCGCTTGTCAGTGAAGTGACCGGTTTGTTCGCCGGCGGCGAGCTGAGCGAGACGTCCATGGATGGCGCCATCAAGGCGCTGAACGATGCCTATTGGATTGCCAAGGAGAAGAACCGGAAATATACACCCAAGAAATACAGGTCCGATGAGCAAGAGTAAGTTCGTCTTCCCTTTTAAGAAATTAACCCCTGACAGGAGGTGGGATGATGAGCTCAGAACGACTTACTCAGGTAGGCATCGGCCTTGTAAAACGCTGTGGGACGCGAGATCCATTTGAAATTGCGAAGAGTATTGGTGTCGAAGTCATGCATTGTGACGACTTCGGCCCCCTGAAGGGTATGTACCGAGTCATCAAACGCAATCGCTTTATTTTCATCAATCGAGATCTGCCCGAGCAGATGCAGCGCATTGTTTGTGCCCACGAGCTGGGGCATGATCAGCTCCATCGTAATCTTGCAAAAGACAACTCTTTGCGGGAGTTCATGCTGTATGATATGAGAACAAAGCCTGAGTATGAGGCAAATATTGTGGCGTCGGAGATCCTGCTGGATAACGATGAACTGCTGGAGTACATCTACCAATACCGCTATTCTGCCGAGCAGATAGCCCGGGCAATGGGAACGGATATCAACCTTGTTGCTTTGAAAATCGCGCATTTGAATGAGCTTGGATACGACCTCAGGCCCCTTGAACACCGAAGCAACTTCCTGAAATGAACATAAATTAAGATATCAGAAATGAGGCAAGTACATTGAGCAGAAAGCTTGTAGCATATTTCTCCGCAACCGGATTAACCGCAAAGGTGGCTGAGACGCTGTCTGAGGCCATTGGCGCAGATATATACGCCATTGAACCGGCAGTACCATACAGCAAGGCTGACCTTGACTGGATGAATCAGAAATCCCGAAGCAGCATCGAGATGAGTGATCCGGCATCGCGCCCTGCTATCACCGGAAAACGCGACAACATGGATGACTATGACACCGTATTTGTCGGATTTCCAATTTGGTGGTATGTGGCTCCCCATATCATCAACACCTTCCTTGAAAGCTATGACCTGACCGGCAAGACCATTGTATCCTTTGCCACCTCCGGCGGGAGTAGCATGGGCGAGACCAATGAAGCCCTCCGGCCGAGCTGCAAAGGTGCAAAACTGATTGAAGGAAAGGTTTTCAATCACAGTGCCAGCCATGAAGAGTTAGCAGCATGGGTTGATGGATTACATATTTAAGGAACAAACAAATCGAAATATATAGGAGGAGCATTGTGAAGAACAGAGCCTTGGTCGTGATTGACCTTCAGAATGACATCACTAAAAACTACAAAGAGATCATTGAGCCCACCAATCAAGCTATTGATTGGGCAGTTGCAAGCAATATGGATGTTGTCTACATTCAGCATAACAATCTATCTGCAGGAACGAGAACTTTTAAGCCTGGAACACACGGGGCCGAGTTTGTTCCCGAACTGAAGATCGTATCAGATCACATTTTCACCAAAACAAAAAGCAGTGCCTTAACCAGTGAAGAATTCACCGCCTTTATCCAAGCACACAACATCACCGAGTTTTTTGTTGCTGGAGCAGATGCCACAGCGTGCGTAAAATCCACCTGCTATAATATGACCAAGGCTGGATATACCGTCCATGTTTTGTCTGACTGCATCACAAGCTATGATAAAAAGAAACTCCCTGAGATGATGGAATATTATGCAAGCAAGGGCTGCACAGTCGGTAAACTCAGCGAAGTCATGTAAGAATGTCAGACCGATA
>JBJDYH010000101.1:0-3668 GCA_051867135.1 Faecousia sp.
CGGCGATGGTACAGTTCGAAAACGGAAAAGAGCGGATATTCGCCGGTATGTGCCAATGAGTGGAAGTACGGTGTCTGTATCAAACCCAAAGGGAAATGCTCCAAGTGTGAGAACCGGGTGCTGGTGCCGCTGGATGACGCAGTGATTTTTAGGCATCTGAGCGGCAAGGCTGCCCACGGAGAAGATGTGATTGGCCTGTACCCGATCCTTCCTGATGATACTTGCTATTTTCTTGCCATCGACTTTGATGATGGAGCTTGGCAGGAGAATGTGTCTGCGGTGCGCAATGTATGCAGCGAATGGGGCATCCCCTGTGCCGTTGAACGATCCCGCAGCGGCGAAGGAGCGCATTTGTGGATCTTTTTCACGGATGCAGTACCGTGTGCAGCCGCCAGAAAGCTGGGCAGCGCTTTGCTGACAGCGGCTATGGAACAGGAGGGGAAGCTAAAGCTGGATGCCTATGACCGCATGTTTCCGTGCCAGGATACATTGCCCAATGGCGGTTTCGGAAACCTGATCGCTTTACCGCTCCAGGGACAAGCCCGGAAGAAAGGGAACAGCCTGTTTGTAGACGAATTGTTTCAGCCATATCCGGACCAATGGGCGTATCTGTCTGAGATTCCCAGGCTGACTCCGGAAGAGGTAGATGCCCAAATAAAAACTCACAGCCATGGTGATGCATTGGGCAGTCTCTGCGTTGTGGAACCTGCGGCGAAACCGTGGGAGAAACAGCGTAAAGTCAGTCTTGCGGCTGTGGATTTCTATGGCGTGCAGCATATCGTCCGGGCCAATATGCTGTATATCCCTGCGAACGGTTTCTCTGCCAGAGTGAGAAATCAGATCCTTCGGCTGGCGGCATTTCGGAATCCGGATTTTTACAGATCACAGGCTATGCGGCTGCCAATTTATGATAAACCGAGGATTATCTGTGCGGCAGAAGAACGGGATGGTTTCCTGGCTTTACCCCGGTGCTGTGAAATGGCTTTGACTGAGCTGCTGGAAAATGTGGGCGCGGCGTATGAGATCACGGATCAGACCTGTGCCGGCAATCCGATTCGGGTCAGCTTCAAGGGAGCGTTGAGAGAAGAGCAAATTCCCGCCGCGGCTGCATTGCTGGAATACGAAAACGGTGTGTTGTCTGCAACGACGGCGTTTGGAAAAACGGTCATCGCTGCCTATTTGATTGGGCAGCGAAAGGTGAACACATTGATTTTGGTGCATACGCAGGCGTTGCTGAATCAGTGGAAACAATCTCTATCGGAGTTCTTGGAAATCGATGAAACGCTCCCGGAATTGCCAAAGAAGCGAGGGCGCAGGAAAGAACGCTCTTTGATCGGACAGCTTGGCGGTACGAAAAGGAATCTGTCCGGAATCGTGGATGTTGCAATCATCCAGTCCCTGATCTCTGACAACGAAGTCAAAGACTTGGTAAAAGACTATGGCATGGTCATTGTGGACGAATGCCATCATGTATCGGCAGTCAGCTTCGAGAAAGTGCTGAAAGAGGTTAATGCCAGATATGTCTATGGTTTGACCGCAACACCTACTCGGCAGGATGGTCACCAGCCCATTATTCATATGCAGTGTGGGCCTGTTCGGTATCAAGTGGATGCGAAAGCGCAAGCGGAGAAACGGCCCTTTGCCCATGCGGTAATTCCCAGATTTACGGCATTTGCGCAGCCGTTGACAGATAATGTACCTTGGAAAATCACGGATGCCTATGCTGCCATGCAGATAGACGAAGAACGGAATGGAAAAATCATTTCAGATGTGCTGGACGCGATAGCTGCGGGCAGAACACCGCTTGTATTGACAGAGCGGTATGATCACGCAAAACTGCTGGCAGAATTGTTGACTGCAAAGGGACAGCGAGTGGCGCTTCTTTCGGGTAAGGGGACAGCCAAGGAAAAGCAGGAACTTCTGCAAGAGCTTGCCCGGATACCGGCAGATGAATCACTGACGCTAGTTGCGACAGGCCGCTATATTGGCGAAGGCTTTGATTTCCCTCGATTGGACACCCTGTTCCTTGCAATGCCGATCTCCTGGAAAGGTACCCTTGCTCAGTATGCCGGACGACTGCACAGGAATTATGAGGGAAAGCTGGAAGTGCTGATCTACGACTATGTAGATATCCGGGTACCTATGCTGGAGCGAATGTATCAGAAGCGGCTGCTTGGCTATGCTGCGATTGGCTACACTGTCAGAGGGGATAAGGTGAATCCATCAGAAACGAATCGAATATTCAGTCAGGAAGAATACTGGGGGGCTTTTTCTGAGGATGTCCGCAATGCACGGAAAGAGATCGTGGTTGTCAGTCCATACCTGCATATGGGGCAGGTCAAGCGGTTCCTGACTCTGATTCCGGAAAGTGTCCGTGTTACTGTTGTCACAAGTGATGAATCCAGTTTCAAGCCGGAAACATGGCAGAAGATTTGTAAAGCTGCGCAAGTCCTGAAAGATAACAGCGCTGAAATCCAGTTTCAGCCGAAGGTGTACCAGCGATATGCGGTCATTGACAAGTGTGTCCTGTGGTATGGCGGAATCAACTACCTGGGCTTCGAAAAAGCGGCCAATGGAGCGATGCGGCTGTGCAGCCCGGAGTTGGCAAAGGAGTTAATGGACAAAATTCACTGTGAACAGGGGGTTCAGATGGCGCTGCCGGATATGTGAGCATGCACCTTTTTCAAAATTGACAGATGGTACTTGACTATTATACGCAAAAATGCGTATAATAGTAGCGAAGGAGGGATGCATGATGGGCCTGAGCGAAATTAGAAAAAGCAGAAAGCTGACGCAGAAAGAACTGGCGCAAAGAAGCGGTGTCAATTTTCGTTCTTTGCAGGACTACGAGCAAGGGCACAAAAAACTCACCTCCGCCAGCGGCGATATTCTTCTGCGCTTATCTACGGTGCTGGGCTGTACTGCGGAAGATCTGCTGATGGATGATCTTACCGGGGCATCCTTACTGCCTTCAAACCGGTTGGATATCAACATCATTCAGGGACAACGGTTTTATTGCGAAAAATATCAGACGTCAGGCCGGTGGATTTGCAGCAACAACCGTATTTCTACCCTGTTTTATTATAACGGCGTGCAATACATGGTTCCGTTCAAGGCGGTTTTTACGCCTGCGATGCTGCCCTGCTTAATGGAAGCGGCAGTATTGCAGATGGAAGCGAAAATCGAAGATGTTGCTTTCCAAACGAGTGGCTTTGAAAGTTGGTGAGCAGAATGGAAGAGAAACTGTATAGCTTGATGCACCGGGATGATCCCGTGTGCGCAATCACGATCGATGAGGTTTCCGGGGCGATCCTGCGTGTGTCGAAACCGGTAAATCCTGAGCTGCTGCCCTTGGGCGGCTGCATTGACTCCGCAATGCTCAAAAAGTGGTGGCAGCATCGTGCTGTTCCTGTGGGACAGGGGAAGATCCAGCGAATTTTGGAACAATTGGGCATTGCGACGCCCCAAGAATATTTGGTAAGAAATCTGGGCCTGAGTTTGACGGATCATTACTGGATCAAACCACTGGACATGGAGTTGGGCTGGGCAGATATCAATCTGTTTACCAATGATTTCCGGGACCCGGTAGGCGATATGCAATTTGGGCAGGATATGGATGCGGTTCAGGAGCTTCCCACCAATGCCTTCTCGCCAAGTTCTTCCCTTCA
>JBJDYH010000102.1:0-3662 GCA_051867135.1 Faecousia sp.
TGATCCTCCGTGAATTATCCGATTTCTCTGCCCTGGATACGGAATGCACCGAAATATTGCAGGAGATGGATGTGGTATCCGGGCTGATAAAGAAGCTGGTCAATGAAAACGCTGCGCAACCACTGGATCAGGCGGCATACATTGACCGTTACAATTCCCTGGTGGAGCGATTTGAAAATCTCCAAGCTGAGTACGATGCCCTGCAAAGGCAAAAAGAACGGCGGCGGATCCAGACCGATGCATTGAGCGGCTGCCTTTTTGCTCTGACTGAACTGGATCTGCTCCAGCTTACCTTCAATGAAAAACTGTGGAACACAGTCGTTGACCATGTTACGGTATACGCCGATGAGCGGCTGGTGTTCCATTTCAAAAACGGATCTGAAATAACGGTTCAGATGTAAAAAGCACACCATAATCAAAAAACAGGCTGGCAGATTTTGCCGCTGGTCTGAGTCCTTTTGATATGTATTGGTTTTGTACTATACTCGTGCGCACGGTTAATATCATAACAGGTGAATTTATCATACTTATGTTTGCATATATAAATATTGTCACATAGCCAGAGAATGACAGCATTCTTTGATTATGCGGTGTACACTGGACTGAGAGAGATTTGGGGAGGAATTGACATGAATATCATTATGGATTATAATATTCAGGGTTATGTAGACTCTATTATAGGGGGGAAACAAATGATTCTGGATGGAATCCTTAATCCTTATAAAAAATGCAAAAAGTATTTGCTGAACAGCAGTGTGTCCGAATATCTTAGATACATCGACGAAGAGCCGTTTTACATTCCGCCTTCTTTTAGCGATGTGAAGACAAACATTAAGATGTCTACATTAAAGCCAAAATTCGTGTTACTTTCGGCTCCAGGTGCTACGGGTAAAAGTTCTTTAGCAAAACACATTTCTTATAGATTCGATGCGCTTTACTGGAACCTTGCTAAGGTAAAGATCGGTACGAATAGCTTTGCTGGCTCTATCCTCAATGCCGTTGGGGCGACTAAGTATTCTGAGTTCATTGGAGACTTGAATACTGGTGATGTGTTGCTAGTTATTGATGCTTTTGACGAAGCGGAGATCGTATCCGGAAGGAAAATGCTGAACAGCTTTATTGCAGATATCAGCGACAGCCTTGCCAGTCATCAACTCCCTACGGTGTTTATGTTGGCGAGAACGGAAACTGCACAATACATCGCTTCGTTTTGCGCAGAGAATGGCATCCCGGTATCGCATTATGAGATTGGCTTCTTTAATGAGGACGCTGCAAAGAATTTTATTGTTAAGAGTGTTGTAGGAAAGAAAACGCCCACAAAGCCTGATCTCGAGTGTGCAGATTCCTATTACGATGTAATAAAGCGTAACATAACGGCTGATGAATGTACTTCTTTTTTGGGCTATGCACCCGTTTTGGAAGCGATTTCTGCACATATTAAAGAGTCGCCTAATCGCCAAAAAATGATTAGCGAGCTTTCCACACAGAAGGACTGCGTTTCCATTATAATGAAAATTATGGGCGACCTTCTGATCCGCGAACAGACCGAAAAAGTTGCTCCTGCTTTCAGTGGAAAGTGTATGGCTTCTCATCCGGAATTCACCGAATGGGAGAAAGTATATTCAGCTGAGGAGCAGTTGGTCAGAGTCATCTACTATGTGCTTTTCCGGGACACTGCATATGGCAACTATCCTCTGGACTTTCTTCCCCCGCAGTTGGTAGATGACTATCAAGCGGTACTTGATTCTTTCTTGCCCCAGCACCCCTTTGTACGTAACAGTGCTGAGACTACAATCATCGGGAGAGATGTTGATTTTACCGGACCCGCCTTTAGAGATTATTCTCTGGCAAAAATTATCCTCAATGAAAACTACGAAGCGCTTGCAGATATGTATTTCGAGGAATCTCAGAGTCAGTCTTACTTCCCGTCTCAGATTTTCTTTGATTGTTATACAAAAATTGCTAATAACATTATCCAGCCGAACCACATCTCATATGTGTATGATTCGTACAAGGCAAAGGCAACTGCGTATGAACGTCCATATCTGCAGTGTTCTGAAATTCCTACTGTTACAACCGAAAATGCCAATTGCATTGCTGTGTTTGGTATGATTGCCGGGAAACAGCAGACTCCGAAACGCGATGACCATTTTGCTGAAATTCCTGTTGCTGATTGCCCGTTGCAATTTGAACAGTTGGTAAATGTGTCCATCGATGCACCGAATATGACGGTCGCAATCGGTCGTAAGGGCTTGGATGCTCGTATTTACAACTCTTCAGTTGTCTGTAAAAAAATCGACTGGACAACACGGAATATTGTAATTGAATCTTTTGATCCTGAGGGTTGTCTGTTGGTAGCACGTGAAGGGTTTTCTGGCGATTCAGTAATGATTGATATTACAAGAGCAGACAGCTTAAAGGTGTGTGCCCCCAATTTGACTGCTTACTATAAACTAATTCCGTATTATTATGATTTTGAAGATACTTCTGGCTTTGACATCATAAAGTTTATTCACGCGTTGCGTTGCATTCTTGTTGAATTCAGAACACATCGCAAAGATACGCTGGCCAAAACAGCGGAGAGAATTGAGTTCGTTACAGTTGGCAATAGTGCTATCAAGCGGCAGGTTCTGGAATATCTGAAACACTGCGGTATTATCTACACCTCAGATCATCTTTATAAGATTGATGAGGCAAAGTTGCAGGAAAAAGGGATTTTCTTCAACGCACTGTCACGCATGGATACTCAGCAGATGAATGGTGCATTTCTTGACTTCTGTAGGTGGGCTCAGAAATAAAATTCCCACCACAACTTGCCGATTCACACTAGTAGCCGTCTTCTAAAAGCCGCGACTGATTTTATTTTATCAGTTGCGGCTTTTTTGTGCAAAACTGGGGATTTTATCATTGCGTGGTATTCTTATCTAAAAGTGTTACATCACGGAGGCAATGCTGGCCATGTATTCCCGGTACCTTTTCACTGCTCATTGTCGCCTTCCATAATTTCCAGCATCAACTGTGCGCCCAAACGGAGACCGGCGACAAAAGCAATCCGTTCATGTTCCGCGCAGAGGCAACCGACCATACCGATTACTTCATCGCGGTCCTCGGGGCCAAGGCAATTCAGGGCGTCGTGCAAATCCCGGAATCCCTGTTTTGTCTTGGCATTGCTCAGAGAATGATACTCCCCGTAATGCCACCAAAGGGCATCCAGGCACGGCTCCGCAGCTTCTTCATCAAAATCGGTTTTATGCTCCGACACATAGTCACGGAGTTTTTTGATATAGGCGTCCATAACATCACCGTCCTTAAAAAGTGTGTGTGATGTTAACTCTGGTACCATGGAAATACAAGCCGCTAATATAGCCAATTTCCACGCCCGGAACTTGGTGATATCGGCTGTTCAACGAATGGCGGTTGTTTAACGCTAAGAAGCTCCAGAGAATGGGGATTGGGCATTCAGCAGAGTATCAGGAGCCTCATTATCCAAGCAGAAAGCGAGAGTTATGTGTCTAAAAGTTCGGGAAATACCGATTTTCTGCGCAATATATGCGTAAAAAAGCAGATACCGCAACTGACACGATTGTATCAATTGCGGTATCTGTTATGGTGCCGGTGACCGGACTCGAACCGGTACGCCATCGCTGGCGGTGGATTTTGAG
>JBJDYH010000103.1:0-3622 GCA_051867135.1 Faecousia sp.
AAAAACCAATTCATGAGAGCAGAAGAAGTAGCTCGGGAGCTCGAAGTGTCCAGATGCTGTACTGGTGCGTCATTCGCGAGGGCGAGCTGCTGGCGCTGACGCCTGGGGACTTCGACTTCAAAGCGGGTACCGTGTCCATCAGCAAGTCCTACCAGCGGCTCCACGGAGAGGACGTGATCACTACACCGAAGACGAAGAAGAGCGTTCGGTCGATCAGGATGCCCAAATTTCTCTGTGATGAGATGCAGGAATACATGAAGTCCCTCTATGGGGTGAAGAAAAAGGATCGTACTATGTCACGTCTCTGGTGGGCTGCCAGATTGACAATGAATCCTGATCCGAATGATCCTGATCCATATCGCCTTACTCGCTTTGCCTGTGAAAATGCTGATACCGTCATGCACTCTCTTGAAAGGAGCACATCTAATAGCCGTCATATCAATCGTGCGTTCTTAAGTGCCATCCTTGATGCACGCGATGTTGAAGGCTTAACCATGAACACTAATATAATTGGTGATCTCGCAAAGTATCTCAATCTTCTTGGTGGTGTTTATGTCTTAGATTGCCTTCCAGAAAAGGTAATCTATGAGAAGATACTTGCGAAAGCTCGCGAAATTGATGCTCGTGAAAAGGCAAAACAGGAGCAAAGGAATGAAGAAAAGCCAAAGGAGCAGAAGCAAGAGTCGGTGAGCAAGCGTGTGGCAGCCAAGAAGAGTAGGGACGCAAAGAATCTTCGATCTTTCCTGGAATCCATTTCAAAGAAGAAGCGTAACTGGTAAAAAAGGAAGCTGGTGCGCTCCTATGCCGAGGCATCAGCTTCCTTGTTATTCAGACAAGACATCGAGTATTTGCTTAGCAATTGCTGTCGCCAGAATCGGTGGAACGGCATTGCCAACTTGCTGGTATTGCGAATCCTTTGAGCCTTCAAATACATAGCTATCAGGGAAAGTCTGCAGTCGAGCAGCTTCTCGAATAGAAATAGCTCTATCTAATTTGGGGTGTATCCACATCGATTTCCGAACATTGACAACTGTCCCCGACGGCGCGTCGTAGTTCAATCTCATGTAAATTGTATTCTGAGTACGCTCAGCATTGCTGTATGTTGTCTTGAGGGAAGAATCCAAATCATGGAAATTTTGGCCTTCCTTCAGTGCTGCAAACCTTGCTTTTGCAACCTCTCTTGACGCCGTGCAAATATGATTGTACAGTACGCTACCACGCAATTCCTGAGCCAAAGGCCGCAATTGATCGTGATGAGGAAGTGTGATACTTTCCATCGTGTTTTCTGTGAAAGGCGGAATATCCTCTAAGTCTTCAATAGCATCCCTTACAGTGCGTGGATTAAGTATATACTCGGGCGCTGGCGGCTTATAGTCCTTCTGAAGGTCTTCTGAAATACCAATAATAATAAACCGTTCTCGTTTTTGAGGCGCGCCATAGTCTGCAGCATTGTATATCTGATCTGTTATTTTGTAGCGAAGCTTCTTCCCGAGAATACCCTTGATATAGTCCAACACAGCATAAGACTTCACACAAGCAACAAGAGCACCATCATCAATTTGATAACTGAACACATGGATATTGTTACTCTTGATTTCCTTAATTCGTTCAAACATATGCTGAACAAACAAGGGTTTCTTTATGACTTCAATCAGCTGAGCAAAATCAACATCATGATTGCCCATGTACTGATAGAGCATTTCTGCCATCGCCTTTTCAGCAAGGGTTACCGGGTTGATCTCTTCCTGTTCGATAAAGACCGAAAGAGCCTGATTCAATACCTTCCTATACTTCTCGATGGTCTTATCAAATTTCTCTTGATTGATACGATAACGATAAAGACAATTGAAAACAGTAATGAGCTTATCCGACCATCGCTTTACATTCATATCAGAAACAGATGTTGCCAGATCTGAAGCTCCATCGAACATGGCCTCACTTGGAAGAAGCTCAAGCTTATCATCACGCATATCCAATGCCATGATCTCCGGCATTTCCAAGTCTGTTTCTTCACCAACAAAACGATGGATTTGAGAACGTAGCATCTCCTCAGCCTGATTGGCGACATTATTCATCCTTTGTACCCACTCCATCGGATCTTTTTCTTTCAGCACTTCGGTGATGCCCTCAATCTCTATCATCCGCCT
This sequence comes from Faecousia sp., assembly GCA_051867135.1. Taxonomy (GTDB): domain Bacteria; phylum Bacillota; class Clostridia; order Oscillospirales; family Oscillospiraceae; genus Faecousia. The sequence continues at coordinate 2,148 of JBJDYH010000103.1, forward strand.
GATGAGTAGCTCGTGCATCTCTTTGGCTTGTTCATCCAAATCGGCAAGCGTCTTATGAAGCGTCCCGCCGAGCAGTAGCCGAGTGTAAAGACCCGGACGATACTCCTTCAGGTACTCCTGATGCATTCGACCCCATTTACCGATTGCTCGATGATCCTCTGTTCCAGGATCGAAGAGTATCGGGATATAGTAGTCGCCGTTGAGCACATAGTCCAAGCCATGTCTTCCTGCGAGGCGATTCCTCCTTCCTATAATAATGCAGTTACCTTTGTCACACCGACGCTGCGGTGCTAAGGCGGGACAACCAGTCTATGAAGAAGATACTTCATGCGCTCATCCTGATAGGTGTAGAAAAACGCCCTTTGTTGCCAAAGGACGCGGATACTGTTGAGTGTATCTGGTTATCAAATACCATAGAAAGCAATGCTCGTTTTCATCATATACAGCACTTACATCACTCGGTATTGTTTGCAAACAGTATTGATTTTGTTTGCATTTTTGTGTATACTATTATTGAAGTTAATCGTAGGAGGATGATGATATGAGCAATATGCTTCCTATTAAAGAAGTTGCCAAGAAGTGGGGCATCACAACGGTATGGCTTGCCCGTCTACTGAAAGAGGGTCGTATCGAAGGTGCAGAGAAGCGCAACAATCGTTGGTTCATTCCTGCAGATGCTGTCCGCCCTGCAGACCTTCGCGTAAAAACCGGTGCATATGTCAAAGCGAGTAAAGGAACCACAAGAAATACACGTCTTCCCCTTCCTATTGGCATTTCCGACTATCGGGTGGCAGCGTCGCAATATTACTACATCGACAAGACGCTGATGATCCGCGATTTTCTTGATGAGGTTCCAATGGTATCCCTGTTTACGCGTCCTCGGCGGTTTGGCAAGACGTTGAATATGGACATGCTGCGTGTCTTCTTCGAGAAGTCTGATGAAGATACATCGGTCTATTTCGCTGACAAGAAGATCTGGGAATGCGGCGATTACTATCGCTCATTCCAGGGAAAGTTCCCGGTGATCTACCTGTCCTTCAAGGACATCAAGTGCAAGTCCTGGGCAGAAACCTTTGACTTGATCGCACATCTGATTTCCATGGAATACAAGCGGCATAAGGAATTGAATGATCCGGCAAGAAATAGCGACTTGAATTTCTACCAGCGGATCATCAATGGCAGCGCTTCAGAAAATGATTATATGTTGTCCCTGATGATGCTATCAAAAATGCTGCATGATTACCACGAAATAGAGCCTGTGATCATTATCGACGAATATGATACACCGATCCAACAGGGGCATACCTGCGGTTTTTACGATGATGTGGTGCTCTTTATTCGCAATCTTTTCTCAGGCGCTTTCAAGGATAACCGTCATTTGAAGTACGGTTTCCTGACCGGTATTCTACGCGTTGCTAAAGAGAGTATTTTCAGCGGTTTGAACAACCTGAAGATCAACTCTGTTCTTGACAATC
>JBJDYH010000104.1:0-16420 GCA_051867135.1 Faecousia sp.
TCGGCGATCATCGCCATGGCGTTCATGTGCCTCGTCGCCGTGATGAGCATCGATGCGGTGGTAGTGAGAAATCTTGTGCTCCTTATAGGAGTGCTCGTCCTGATTGAGTATCGCCGCAGCATCGTGCGGCTTTTCAAAGGCAAGGAAAAGAAGTTCCGGTACAAAAAGGACGTTACATATATGTTCGACGACGATTACGGCAGAGGCGATAACTGAAAGCCCGGAGAGTTTCTTCTCCGGACTTTCGGCAAAAATTTTCGTGAAATCCGCTTCTGCGGACATATTTATTCTTGACATTTGTCCGCTGTTCTGCTAATATATTTTTCGCAGTCAGCAATATGGGGGTATAGCTCAGCTGGGAGCCCGGTTGAAGCGGTAAGCAACCCCCGCACTAATTGAATAAGAAATTACTCAGCGCACCCACTATATGGGGGTATAGCTCAGCTGGGAGAGCGCTTGAATGGCATTCAAGAGGTCAGCGGTTCGATCCCGCTTATCTCCACCAAACGGGTGCGCTGAGTATTCTTAATAAAGACTTGCTTTGAAAAAAGCGAGTTTTTTGTTTTATGCCCACTTCTCTTTTGAAGCGGGCTTTTCTTATGCGGCGATTGCCGAAATGTCCAGCCCAGCACTGAACTGCTCAAAGTCAATATTGAAATCGATATGCAGCTTATAGTCCCGGTAGACATCCACCCTCTTAATCAGGCAGTTGACGATCATTTTCTTTGCCTCCATGCTGGCACTGTCGTACATATCCGCCCATGAGATAATATCGTCGTATTGAGCGTTTAAGGTGTCCAGCATGGCCTGCCCCTCGTCGTAGGTCGCCTGCGCTGCCTCCATAGTGCGCTGAATGGTGAGACATTTTTTCTCATTATCCGCAATCAAGGAACTGAGCAAATCCTGCGAAAAAGCACTTTCGCCCCGGAGGGATTTAATGACCTCCGCCCGGAGTGTATCAAGCTCGGCGGCAGCCTTGGCGTAGTCCGATTTTGCACTTTTGAGAAGTGCCTTCCGTTCTTCCATCTTTTCACGATAGCGGATATTGACGATCTCGCTTTTGGGGATCGCTTTCATCCGTTCAAAGATCTGCCGCACCACCTTATCAATGATACCGTCAAGAATATGAGCCGTGTAGCCAGTCTGCCCGTCACATTCGGTTTGCTTGCGTGTCTTGCCGTAGCAGATATACCGTACACGCTTTACAATGCGGTGAGCATCTTCCTTGCACGGATAAGCCTTGCCGTTGGTGGTGAGCGCCAGCCGGGAGCCACAATGCCCACAAAAGACATTCCCGGCCAGCAAGGACTGACCACGGGTATTCAGCGGTACGCGCCGTTCCTGTTCGGCGGAGTTGGCACGGGAGGTACGAATGTGTTGTGCAGACTCGAATAGCTCCGGCGTTATGATCTGCAAGTGGGGCAGCGTTTGGGAGCGGCTTTCGCCGCTGCGAAGCACCCCGGTATATGTCAGATTGCAAATGATACCCCGGATGCTGGCGTGATGCCACATTTTACCCGTTCTCGCTCGATAGCCGAGGTTATTTAAGTAGGTGGCGATCCGTTGAGCGCCGAAACCCTCATGCACATATTTGTCAAAGATAATCCGTACCACAGCGGCCTCGGCCTCGTTGACAGCCAGCTCAAAAACCTCGTGCTTGCGTTTATTGAAGCGCCCGCTCTTCACAAGGTCATATCCATAAGGAGCAAGACCGCCCTTGAAACCGCCGTCCTCGACGAGCTGGCCGAGGGCGGTTTTTGTACGGATCGAGGTCTTTTCGCTTTCGCCGTCGCCCTGCCAGAAACGGATGTAGTTGGTGAGCTTGTCGGTGTGATTGTCAAACCGCTGCTCGCCCTCTTGGGTACTCCAGACCCGGATTCCGTTCTTAACAAACCATTCCACCACAAAGGGCGTTTCATCAGCGATACGCCCGATGCGGTCAAACATGAACACAAGCAGAATATCGAATTTCCCCTGCTTGGCGCGTTCTTTGATAATTTGCAGTTTGTCGCGGTTTTCGGCCCTCACCTTATGCCCGGACACGCCGTCCTCCTGCTCCTCGTGAACAATCGTCCAACCCATTTTTTCACAGAAGCGATGGCACTCTCTACGCTGCATGGGAATGTCGGCTTGACTTTTATCATTGTAGTCCACCTGCTTATCGGTAGACACTCGGTATAGGCAATCAACCCGGTTGCCTGTCATCATTCTGTTTTCTATCATATTGATCCGTCCTTTCATTTGTCGATGGGTCAATAAAAGAACGCAATCAATACGCAGGGAATATGAACTTTTCAAGGTACATAGGGACTACCCCCACTATTATTATCCCTCTGTTCGGGAAGGATTGCAAGGATGTCGCCGGGGTTATTTTTCACCGTATTATTGGCAAAGGAAGATAGCAAAATCTGCTTCACCTGATGGAGCGCTGCCGCATTTTTGCAGTCTGCAAAGCTGGCAGTGATAGCATAGCCATCCACAGCAAAAGTGGTATGTTGTTTTCTCTGCTGCATAAAGACCTCCTTTTCAATTCTCGGCAACAGGGAAAGGCCAGCGCCTCATAAAAACGCTGGCCTACGGCTTATGACCTTGGGACGAAATGTCCCAAGGTGTTTTTGAAAGGCGGGAGCGCCGCACCCGCTCCTGTTGGCCTGTCATAAGACAGCTCATATTCAATGCGGCGCTCCCTCACAGCGGATAGCGACGATCCGTCACGGAGCATCAACTACTTTGCTGCGGAGAGGTTGAAACTACCCCTCATATACCAAGGACAAAAATCGGGCAAATGGAGATACCTTTACAGAAGTTTTTTCAAATATTTTCTCATAGCCGCCTTGCCGCTTTTGACAGAGTGTCGGACGGCACTTTTGTCCACGCCCTGCTCCCGGGCGATCTGGCGGTAGCTCATGCCGAGGATCAGATGCGCCTCCACCCGGATACCCTGCACCTCCGGCAGAGAGTTGAGGGCGTTCCAAAGGTGGGTGAACAGCTCCATGCGCTCCAGAAGCTCCTGCGGGGTTGGCTCATGCAGGCAGGCCGAGTATTCGATCCCATCGTCACAGTCGAGGGAATACTGCGCCTTGTTGCGGGTCGTGCGCCGCTGATGGGCTGCCTCATACAGCTTGTCCGCCTTCAGCTCAGCGGCCACTTCGTCGGAAACTTCGATGTATTCATCATGGGTGTACCAAGCGTAAAAGTCCTTCAGATTGATGGTCGTCATTTGTATTTCCTCCATTCAGTTCATGTGTAGGTGGGTGAACAGAAAGAAGGATCGGTGGAGATCGACAGCCGGGACTGGCTACCTTGGGACAATTTGTCCCAAGGTACAGGCACATAAAAACGCCCGCACAGCATGACGCTATGCGGACGCAAGCAAATAAAGTTCTTGTTACATGATGTTTAATTTCACATTCAAAGCCGGACTGCTCCGACGGAGGGGCTACGCTTTTTTTAGCTGGTGCAGATCATAGGCGCTGTGAAAAAGGAAAATGGACACAGCAATACCTCCTCGGACACCGCCGTATCCTTAAAAAAGGGCGACTTTAACACACCCCCGTTAATCCATTTTTTCAAAAGGAAAACGGCAGCTTGAAATACAATATTTCAAAACCGCCGTTCTGCGCCGCAAGGCCGATTGCAACGGTCTTGTTTTGATACCAGCGCAGTTGCTATCAAAAGAAAAGAGCCGATAATCCGTGTGCCTGTTGGCTACGGGTTATCGGCTCTGCGTCTGTGCGTCTGGCTCCTTGATAACTATGATATTTAGTTGATAAGCTCGGATCAGATTTTCTTGTTTGCATTTTGGGCAATACAGAGGAAAGTTCTCAAGCACCGTATCGCCCCGAATTTTGATGCGTGTCTTATTTCTGCATATCGGACATAGAATCCAGTTGTTTTCAATCATTAGGTGCCACCTTGCTTCTTGCATGACGCCTTTTTCTGAAAATGCTGAGTGACGCGCGATAGGACAGGTAGAGGAGTAATGCCATAACGATAATAAGCAGTGCGTAGGCAAGGAATGAGGGTGCGGCGAAAAAGGCGGTATCAAGACCAGTAGACCGTATTACCGCACAGACCATGATGGCGGCGATCATTGCCCCGGTGCAGTTTGACTGTTTGAAAACAAAGCCCGAGGGAACACCCAAACAGATTGTAAGCACCGTACAACACATACCTAACACAAGGTTTGGTACAACTGTGGTGAGCGAAAAATGTCCTATAAAAGCAGCAATGATACAAAGAAAGAAAGTCAACGCAGAGAGGCTAACAAACAGTATTCCGCTGAACAGGTAGCGCCCGACAACAATCTCCTTATCCGTGATAGGGAGAACCGGTAAGTAATTCTTCCAATCGCTCTTTTCCTCGATTTTAACCAACTCGGTCAGAAAAGCAACGCCCATCAGCGGGAGCAGCAGTGAAATATACGGGATTGCCGCTTTTGGAATGAAAATGCAGGCGCATAGTAATAGGGTGATGCCTAACAGACGGTAAGCGGGTTTACATATCTTTTTGAATACGAGAAAATCTTTTGCGACCAAACCAATCATAGCGATCCTCCCTTGATATACAAAAGCATGATGTCATCTAAGGTGGCAGGGTCTATCACGCAGCCCTTGTATTTCCGAGCAGCGGCTTCTCGGTCTGCCACCAAAATTTGATATTCATAATCCTGTTTTCTCCACGCCAATATATCGCCACGGTCAATTTCCCGAAATAGCTTTTCCCCACAATGGATCAGTCCATAGTGGTAGATCAATTCGTCCTTCGACTCAAAGAACAGCAATCTACCCTTATGCAGAAAAGCTATATAATCCGCAATCTTAGAGAGGTCACTCATAATATGTGTAGAAAAGAGAACGCCGCGTTCCTCGCTCTGAACAAAGTCTAACAGCAGATCAAGCATATCATCCCGCATAACGGGATCAAGCCCGCTTGTTGCTTCGTCCAGCAATAACAATTCAGCATGATGGGCAAGGGCAATCGCAAAATTCATCTTTACTTTCATACCCTTTGAAAATGAGCCGATTTCCTGTTTCACAGGTAAATCAAACCTATTCAATAGCTCCCAGTAGCGATTGGAGTCCCATTGGGCATAGATTTGACGCATAATGGTTTCAATGTCTGCGGGAGAGAACATAAAGGGAAGATTACATTCATCCTGCACAACGCCTATCCGCTGTTTGCCCTCTTTTTCGTGGGAAAGATTATCTTGCCCGAAAACAAGAATATCTCCGCCGTCCTTGGTAACAGCATTGAGGATCAGGTTCATGGTGGTTGTTTTTCCCGCACCGTTCTCTCCAATCAAACCGACAATGCTGCCGCTTGGAACATTGAGGGTCAAATGGTCTAAGCAAAAATCGGGGTAGCGTTTTGTCAAGTCTGTAATTTGCAAAATGTTTTCCATCGTCAGCCCTCCTCTTGATAGAACATCGTCAGTATCTCAACTAATTTACTCAAAGGGATGCCGCCGGAGTGTGCAATATCGGCAGCCTCTTGGAGATGTTCTTCCGCCCGGCGCTGTTGTTCCTCTTGAAAGAAATCTTTATTCTGTGCCGATACGAAACTGCCACGGCCTACTGTTGTTTCAATAAAGCCATCACGATGCAGATCTTCATAGGCTTTTTGTACTGTAATGACGCTGATATGAAGCGACTTTGCCAGTGCCCGCATAGACGGAATCGGGTCGCCGGTTTGAAGCTCGCCGCTCATGATCATAGCTTTCATTTGAGAAGTGATCTGCTCATAAATAGGTTTGCTGGTGTTGCTGCTGATAATGATTTCCATGAGGCTGCGCCTCCTGTCATATAATGTACTTGTTTGATAAGTACATTATATGCTACACCGCAGCCATTGTCAACTATGAGAATTTGCTCGGCAAATATATGAAATGAAATATGCAGAAGAATGAAATATAACATCGTTCAAATGCTATTACCCGAAATGTAAAATTACATCAGGTGGTGATGCTATGAAAATTGAACGGGACGAGCGCAAATTTGACTTCCACGGGATCGGACTTGCTATCAAAAAAGCTCGTGAGCGTGAGGGCATGACGCAGGAGCAACTTGGTTATATCGTTGACCGTGATCCTCGCACCATTATGTATCACGAAAACGATGGACAGCATCCGAGCCTAAACGCCTTTTACCAAATGGTAACCATGTTCGGTATCTCCGTGGACGAATACTTTTATCCCGACATGGGAGCCGATGAAGCCGCAAAGAAGCGGATCAATATTCAGCTTAATTCCCTCAATGAAAGTGAGCTACGGCTTGTCGAGGGGATTATCAACACGATCATAGAAAACCGTGGAACGGAGGAAGCGTAAGAAACGGCGCTGCCTCCGTTTTTTGCGGGGTTTCCGGGGAACGCACTAACGGCAAGCAGGGCAAGTGTAGCCACACTTGCTATTTTTGCATCCCTGCGGGCTGCAAAAACGCTTGTTGGGGAGCCTCCCCAAACCCGGCTTTGGGACATTTTGTCCCAAAGTAATTTGTCTGCGTCACCGTTCGCTATCGCTCCTGTTCCTTTTTGTGCTGGCCGTCCGTGACACCCAGCAGATGGTCGATATTGGCCTTGACCGCCACGGCCTGCCGCATTTCCTCCTGCGCCAAGCGGTACTCGGTATAGAGTGCCTTTTTCCGCGCCGCCAGTTGGCGGCGTTTTTCTTTTAGCTCTGCCATCTTGGGCAGCTTCTCACCGCCCAGCAACTCTCCCATCGTGGCCTTGGCTGCCCGGTAGTCCGCCAGCTCCGCCTCATGCTCGGCAAGGTATTTCCGGCTATACTTGGCAGCTTTGTACCCGTCAAAGACGGGGCGGGTCTTGGCGTACCGCACCACGGCTCCCATCAGCTCGGAGGTTGCGGACAGGTCAGCCTCCGTCCGCCGGAGCTGTTCGGTCAAAGCGTGAAAGCGAGAAACGGCATCCTCGGCCTTGGCGGAGAGCTGGTTATACTCGGTGATATTCTGTTCCTACATGAATTGAAGCGCTGCCGCCATCTGTTTAAGGTTATAGACCTTTGCCCACCGTGCATAGGCCGCGCCTTTGCCGGAGCGCAGGTGCTCCTGTATATCCACGATCAGATTGACACGACGAGGGGGCGCAGGCGCAGGAACAGGCTGCTCCGGGATCGGGCGCTCCCCGGCGATGACGGCCTTGATGTCCTCGGGATCGTAACCGCCTCCGAGGGTGGACGCCCGCAGCCGGGTAGCCCGCTCCTGCCCCGGAACAAGAAAAGAGATCACACCGCCGCGCCCATGCTTGACCGTGAAGCCGGACGCCTCCATGAGCAGGAGGAAAGCTTCAAAATCGGCGGGGCGTTTGGCAAGAGCTTCATTGATGGCAAGCCGTAAGTGCTCCTTGTACGAGGGCTGCCGTTCTGTCCCCAGCCACGCTCCGTAATGGAGAAAGCGCCCCTTGCTGTGCAGCTTGGGATTGGTAATGACAGACAAATCATTTTCAAGGCAAATGCGGTCAGAGAGCCGCCGCACAGCGCGGCCAGAGCCGATGAAGTCCCGGAATTTCCGAGTGCAGTCCAGCGAGGTCGAGTTGTAATAAATGTGATTGTGGATGTGTGCCTTGTCCGTGTGGGTAGCAACGAAAAAGGCATACTTGCCCTTTGTCCAGCGCATCGCCGTTTCATAGCCGATGCGGTTGGCCTCCTCCGGCGTGATCTCACCGGGCTTGAACGACTGGCGGATCTGATAGCATAGCACATCCGCGTCCCGCCGCTGCTCCCGGCCTGTGGCGGCTTTGTACTTGGCCTTGCTTAATAGGAACTCGGCATCGGCGGTCATGTGGTCGCAGCCGTAGGACGAGATCAATTCGCCGCCCTCGGTCTTGTCCGGGTTTTGCCCATAGTCAAACCGCTCTTTCAAGGACTGCGCGATGGTTTCGCCCTTGCTGATTTTGTGCTTCTTGTAGTAGGTCGTGGCCGTAGGCAGCCCTCCTTTCAGCATTGAATAGTCATAGATAATCTGTTATACTTGTATCAGTATAACTGCGGAGATACTTTACAATAGAGACTTGACGGAGGACTTCGTAAATGTATAGAGAATTAGTTTTAGAGCTTTCCAAAGGAAATGAGTGGGTGAAAGTTCAACCGCCTTGCTCTGAGGTCGTAATATCCGAAGCAGAAAAAGTTGTAGGATACTCGTTTCCCGAAGAATTAAAAAATCTACTAAGGGAAATGAATGGTGATAAGTGGCTCTTTTTATCGGCTGAAGAAATAATTGAGAATGTAAAGCTGAATCGAGAGATATTCCTCCCACTTTTTGAGGAAGATTATAGCAAAGAAGAATATCAGGAACGAGTGGATAGGTTCATATTCTTCGCAACGAATGGGTGCGGCGATTATTATTGTTACCGTGTTTGCCCAAATGGGACGGCTGATACGAGCGTAATTTATATCTGGGAACATGAAAACATTGGGGATCGCTGTTGTTGGAAACCTGTTGCCAACAACATAAAGGAACTAATCGTGCGATATTGTAACGGTGAGATTTAATAATCCAGCAACTTCCATTTCGCCAAGATAAACACTATATAATCAAGACTGCGGCTGAAATCAGCCGCAGTCGTTTCAGCTTTGGGACATTTTGTCCCGAAGTATCAGCCGGTAATGAAATCCCGCAAGGCAAACTTGGCCGAGTGTAGCTTGTCCACCAGCCACTCAGCGATGGCGGGAACGCCAAAGGGAGAAACGAGGAACGCAAGGACGAGAAACACAATCCCGCCCACCGTCTGCCCGCCGATGAACAGGATCAGGGAGAGCAGCGTCAGCACGATGCAGCCCAGCTCGCACACGGCGGATGCCACGCAGAACAGGAATGTGACCATAGCGGCCAGCAGGGACAGCGCCACCATCACGGGGGCGGCAAGGATTTTGAGAACGATCATAGTAGCTACCTCCATTAAAAAATCGGGTTGGTTTGTCCTTCTACCCATATTATACCGCTGGGGAAATAGGCACACAAGGATGTCGAGCTTTCACGACCTCGAGACATTTTGTCCCGAGGTCGTGAAAGCCGGGGAACGGCACAAGGCCGCTCCCCGACAAATCATAGGCTCACCACAGCCGACAGCTTTTTCAACAGCTCGGACAGCGGCTCCCAAAGGTCGGCATAGTCCTTTTGGAGCGCCGCGATCTCCGAGGGGTAGATGCCGTAGGTGTTGGCATGGACGGCCACTTGGTTTAGGTTGTTGGCGCACCGCCGCTGCAAGGCCACCAGCTCCCGGATGTCCGAGAGGTCAACATGGAGGACATAGCCGTTGAGCGCCATTTTCCGCATATAGGCTCCCATGTTGGAGATCCCGGCCTCGGCCATGCGGTCAGCGATCAATGCCTGTTCCTCTGGCGTCACCATTACATGAAGATGAACAGAGCGCCGCCGCTTTTTTGTCAACGCTCCTCACGCTCCCGGCTGCGGCGCTTGGGCGGGTGTTCCCGCACCCTATCCAGCGGCTTTTCTGCCGGGGGCGGCACAGGCAGATTGTTGATGATGCCGTCGATCATGTTCCCGTTCTGCTCCATAGAAAGCTCGGCGTTCTTGTTGGAATTGCGTTCCTGCTCCATAAATATCCTCCTATCTGTCGCCCCGGTCAGGGGCATTTTTCTTTGGGGCGGATTGTCCCCGGTCAGCCTCGGCCTGTTTTGCGGCGGTTTTCATCTGCTCCCGGATCGAACGAGGTCTGTCGGGATTGTCGGGCGCAGGCCGTAGCTCATAGTCAGACGCCTGCCGTTTTGTCAATGGCCGTGTGTAGGTCAAATGCCCCCACGCCAGAAACGATCCGTTTTCAACCGGGACGCGCTGATCGTAGTTGACAATTTCGTCCGGGGCGTTACGGGGCGGCTTTGGGAATGTCCCAATGTCCACGGGGCGCTGGGTGGAATAATACTTGTAAAGGCCGGGAGCCTCGGCCTGCTTGACACCGACATTGTAAAGGCGCTGGTACTCCTGCACCCGCGCCGCAAAGTCCTGTTCCAGAGCGGCACGGTCGCTGCCGTAATGCCCCCATTCATACTGCCGCTGGCCGTCCTTGTCATCATAGCAAGCCCATGTGACATAGGGCGAGGGTGCGGTAGGATGATACCCCAACGCAAAGCCCCTGCCGTTTTCCAGCATGACGGCCTTGATGATCTCATAGCCTTGGTTTTTGTCCATATACCCTCCTCACCGTGATACATCTTTCTCCGCCCGTTTTGCAAAGGGCTGGAGCTGATAGGGGCTTTTGCCGTCCTCCGGGCGCAGGAAGTTCAGCCTTGCGGCGGCACGAATAGCGTTCTGGTTGAGCTGCCGCTGCCATGCCCCTTGGCTGGGCGCCCATTTGAAGCCCTCGCTTTTGAGCGCCTGCCGGGTATCGGCATCCGGCTTATCCTCAAAAATGAGCTGCAAGCGGTTCTCCGCCTCATTGACCTTGGCCTCCCCGCCGGGGAATGTCCAGCCGACAAACTCCGCCTTGTGGCTCAGTTCCTCGATGCGCTGGCGCACACGGCGGATATTGGCGTTATTGTTGGTGAGCAGATAGGACGGAAAAGGAACGGGATCTTTGCGCCAGTCTCGGGACATGGACGCCTTGACCTTTTCCACCTGCTCCGCCGTCAGCTCGGGGCAGCCCTCCAGCGTCTTATGCTTGCGGTAGTAGGCATTGACCGCCTTCATCGTGGCCTGCTGAGACTCCATCCCCTCCAGTTTTTTTGTGAGCTTTTCCACGGCGAGGTCATCGTCGGCGCTGATACCGCCCCGACCTGTGGAGCGGATCTTATCCAGCAGCTTTTCAATTTCGGCGTACTCTCCGTAGTTGCGATCCCGGGCGGCGTTCTGCTTGGCCTTTTTCGCCACGGGGAAATTGCCGCCCCCGGTGATCAGAATGGACGGCACACGGGCGTCAATGGCGTTGCGTTCATTGAGGTTTTCCGCCAGCCTGCGGGCATAGCGGTCAACAAGGGCGTCGATCTTATCATGGTACATGGGATCGACCTGCGCCTTTTGTTTCTCTGCCAGCGCATAGGCTTCATCCACCATCTGCTGATAGCCAGCGGTGGCCGAGCCGGGGGCATAGTCGGAATAGCTGTTCATGTCCTTTGCCCGCTTTGCCGCCGCCTCGCTGATCTCATAGTATTTAGGCATAATTCCTCCTTTCAGCCGGGACTTTGGGACAAAATGTCCCAAAGCCACGGCGCTTGGATGTGGAAAGTATTTCTGCGAAAACAGGGGCGGACGGGAAAACATACCGACCACCCCAAAAGCGCCCCGGGAAAGTCTTGTAAATACAGGCGTTTTCCGGGACTATTTTTCCACGCACTACCTCCGTTTGCGGCGCATATATGCCCGCTTCTGCTCCCGCAGGGCAGTCCCGGCGCAGGCCGGGGAGCAGTACCGCTGCCGCCCATCCGGGAGGAAAGCCCTGCCGCATACCGGGCAAGGCCGGGTTTCCGTGATATGCTCCACGGTCAGCGATTTTTCCAGCACGGGATCAAGGGGCAGCACCGCCGAACAAAAGTAGCGACAATACGCTCCTGTCCAGCACTTGCCCAGCATATAGCAGGGACAGTCCAGCGGCAGGCAGCCATAGTCTTTATCGTAGTTGGCGCACCATTTTGTCACCAGCTTACGGATCGCCGTCTTTTCCTGCCGGGTCAGCTCACGGCTCATTTTTGCCCCCTGTCTTGGACTTGAGCTGTTCCCGGTAGCAGAACACGCAGCCGATTCCGCGCCAGTAGGAGCAGCCGTCGCAGCGGGAGCCTTTGGGCGGCAGGCTGGGCGGAGCACCCTTAAAGTAGCTTTTTTCTTTCATAAAGTCCTCATAGGGACTGTTGGTAAATCTCATGCTTCATCCTCACTTTCCGTTTCGTCCTCATCCTCCCAAGGCGGGGTATCGTCATAATCGTCGCCGTAGTCCTCCGCAGCGTCGGCGGCCTGCTGCTTCTTGGGGCGATAGATCTTGAAATACCAGCCAGTCCCGCCGCCGATGACCGCCACGGCCAGCACCAGCAGGAGCGTCCCGCCGCTGCTCTTAGGCTGTTCCGGCTCGGGGTCAGCCTCCGGCTCCACCACGGGCGCAGGCTCGGGAGCCTTGCCCTGGCACTCGCCCATGTTCACGGCGCAGACGGTGCAATCCGTGTTGATAGCGCCCACGGCACATTTATCCGCACAGGAGCACTCCGGCAGCTCGCCGCCCGCCGCCTGCATCGCCGCCAGCAGGTCGGCCTCGTCCACTATGTTCAAAAAGTAGGTCTGGTACTGCTCACCGTCCTCGTCGGTGGGCTTGTCATAGTCAATGACGATGTAAAAGGTGTTGCCGCCGCTGGTCTGCACCGTGATGAACTGCTTATTGGTGGCCTTGTCGTAGAGCAGGTCACGGGTCACAAGGTTGCCGTTCTCGGTGAAGCCCTCGCCGGGGTCAACGGCTTCCGTGGGCAGCGGCTCCACCGGGTCAAGACCGTCCCATTCCTCGCCGCCCCCAGCATAGGCCGTGACCGCCATGCCGCACATCAAAACAGCGGTGCAGAGCGCCGCCGTCAGCTTCTTCATCCACTTGTTCATTCGCTGTCCTCCTTGTCTGTGGGATCGGACTTCGGGACATTCTGTCCCAAAGTGCCGCCGCTCTTGATGGTCTGAAGCAGTGTGGGCAGGTCGGTGAGAGAAACGCTCATGCCGCGCACGATCTCCACGATCTCGCTGTTCTCGGCCTCCAGCTTTTTCTGTTCCAGTTCCTTGAGCCGTGCCTGCTGCTCGTTGATCTTGGCCGTGACCTTTTCAATCTCAGCCTGAATTTTTGCGCTTTTGGAGATAGCCATAAAAACCTCCTGTCAAAATAGTTTTCCGTAAGCGTAGAAATGGGACTGCCAGTAGCTCGTGTTGAGGTTGGCATAGCTGATGGGGTCGCCACAATGAAGCATCCAGCCATCGCCCACATAGATGCCCACATGGGAGATCCCCGGCGTGTCATAAGTCCCCGTGAAGAACACCAAGTCGCCGGGTTTGGGGCTGCTCGTCCGAGTGGAGATGTTGTATAGTCCCTGCGCCCCCAGCCGCCCGAAGTTCCAGCCGCATTGGTTGTAAACATAGCTGACGAAGCCAGAGCAGTCGAACGAGGTATTCGGAGAGCTGCCGCCCCACACATAGGGGTACCCCACATACTTTTCCGCCTCTTTCAGAATGGCGGCAAAGGTTTCATCAGCAAGGTAGTCCTCGGGGATCTCATGCAACGGGGGCTTGTTGGTGTACTTGCCCACATAGGGCGAGGACGGGAACAGGTCGGGGCGGTTGCCCAGCGTCGCCATGTAGAGGGCGTACCGGGACAGGGTTTCCTCGCCCATAATGTAGACAGGCAGATGGGAGAGATTGAAGTTTTCCAGCGTCACGGTGCAGATGTAATAATCGTAATACACCCGGTAGATGTCGCTGTGGGTGTTGCCGTCCTCGTCCGTCCAAGTGTCTGTTTCCAAGTAATACCGCTGTTCCACCACCACATCCTCGGTCAAAATGTACTGGCGGTCAAAGAGCATTTGGAGCGTTCCCCGCACCTCGTCCAGCGTCCACTCGCCCTCATGGAGCGCACAGGCGATGGACAGCAGCACATAGGGATCGTGTTCAATGGTGTCGAGGTCAAAATGATACTCGTCATAATCGTGGGTGCGGGTGTAGGTGTCGAGGTAGCGTTGCAGCTCGTCCTCCAGAGCGCAGTAGGCGGCCTCCGCCCCCAGCAGGTCAGCGTCCTCGGCGGCATAGGTGGACGCGCCGATGGCTCCGGCCACGCCGTTGCCCACCGTCACCAGCGAGGACATACACGATTGCAGCACCACCAGCAGAAGAAACGCCGCCAGCAGCAGGAGCAGTCCGCCGGGGTGTTCCTTGATGTAGGCGGACACCTTTTCCGTCAGTTTGCCCGTGACGGACGCCGTACCCTCGGCGGCCTTGGCGGTCTGTCTGGCAGCCTCCCGCGCCTGCTTTGCGTACTGGCGCTTGATCTTCTGCTTTTGCAGATACCGGGACACCGCGCCGCCCTCCTGCATTTCCGGGTGTTCCTCCACGGTCTTGCGGTAGTAATAATCCGCCGTGGCCTTAATGTGCTTGCTCTCGGCACGCTCCACCGCCTTTGCCGGGTGTTCCCGGATGGCCTTGCGGAGCTTGCGCCTGCCGAAGCGGTACACGGACTCCGCCGCCAGCTCGGAACGGTGTGCGCCCTCCGTACCGACATTTTCATGCTCGACCTCATAGAGCTTGCCATGCACAAAGCCGTGGAAACCGTGTCCGGCGGTATGGGCAAGGCGCTTGACCGCACCGGGCTTTTTCGGCGGCTTCTGCTTTGCCAGCTTCTCCCGGGCGGCGTCCAGCTTCTCACCCCGGCGCTCCATCCGCAGCTTGGATGCCGTCGTTTGCTCCTGCCGGCTTTTCCGCCGAAACTTGGACTTCGGGACATTTTGTCCCGAAGTGGGGTTACTCGTCTGTTCGCTCATGGGCAAGATCCTCCGGACGGGTCGTCAGCAGGTCATAGATCTCTCCACGGGGGAAACGGTCTACAAACGGGATGGTGACATTTCCATAGAACAGCAAGCCCTCGCCGGAATTGGAGTGCGTGATATAGGAGAGCTGATGCTCGGAAATGCCGAGCTGCTTTGCCAAGATCGCACGGTCGCTCTGCGCCTGCGACAGCAGCACCATGAAGTCCGTGTTGTCCAGAATATTCTCGATCTCCCGGCTGGCCAGCAGGTCTTTCACATTCTGCGTCAGAGCCGAGGGGACGCAGCCCTTTTTGCGGAGCATTTTCCAGACCGCCACAAAGTAACTGGCCGTCAACGGATCACGGAGCAGGATATGGAACTCGTCAAAGTAGCACCAAGTCGCCACGCCCTCGGCGTGGTTGGCGTTCACCGCCGCCGTGACAAATTCGTTGGTGGTGTGCATGGCGATCTTGCGGAGGTTTTCTCCCAGCCCTTTGAGGACGATACACACCACACGGGAATTGAGGTCAACATTGGTGGGGTGGTTGAACAGGTTGAGGGAGCCGGTGCAGTATAGCTCCAGCGCCGTTGCCACCCGGCGGGCCTCCGGCTCCGGCTGGCGCAGCAGCTCTTCGTACAAATCCTGCAACAGCGGCGTTTTCGCCGTTTCCAGTCCCAGCGCCATTTCCCGGTACACCAGCCGCACACAGCGGTCAATGACGGTTTTCTCAATGGGCTGCAAGCCCTCCCGTCCGCCCACGATCAGCTCGCAAAGGGACAGCAAAAAGTCCGCCTTCATGGAAAGCGGGCTTTCATCGTCGTTGGCGTTCATCTGTAAATCCATAGGCGAAATGTGGTGGGGACTGTCCGGGGAGATCTCGATGACCTGACCGCCCAGCCGCTGTACCAGCGGGGCATATTCGCCCATCGGGTCTACCACGATGATCCGGTCTTGGGTGGCGAGGAATACATTGATCAGTTCCCGCTTGGCGGCAAAGCTCTTGCCGGAGCCTGTGGAGCCGAGGTAGAGCCCGTTGGCCGATTTCAGCTTTTTGCGGTCAGCCATGATGACATTGTGGGAAAGGGCGTTCATCCCGTAGTAGAGGGCCTGTCCGTCCATCCGCAGTTCACGGGTCATAAAGGGGATGAAAATAGCGGTGGAGCTGGTTGTCATGCCCCGCTGGATCTCGATGCCGTTGTAGCCGAGGGCCAGCGAGGACACAAAGCCCTGCTCCTGCTGCCAGTCCAGCCGCTTCAAAGCGCAGTTGTATTTCTGTGCGATGCCGCCCACGGTGAACACATCGTTTTCCAGCCGCTGGCGGGTGGGAGCCAGATTGACAACGGTAAAGGTCAGCAGAAACATTCGCTCGTTGCGGGACTGTAGATCGGCCAACAGCTCGGCGGCGTCTTTGGAAAAGGTAATGAGGTCGGGGGGCAAAATCTCCATATCGTACCCGGCCCGGACAGCCTTTTTCTGCTCCTCGGCTTTCATGCGGCCAATGTCGGAAATTTTTCCCTTGATGGTCTTAATGGCCTTGAGCTGATCCACCGTCTGAATATGGAGGGTCACGGTCAGTTCGGCGTCCAGCTCCAAGATTTCAGCCAGCAGACGATCCGACAGCTCGGACGCCATAATCTGCAAATAGGACGCCGCCCCGTAGTAGCGGCCCACCCGGAAAGTGCGGCTGTCCCGGAAGTCGAAGCTGTCCGGGGCGATATAGTCCTTTGTCCCCATCCCGGTCTTGGGGATGTCCTTCCACGCAAAGCGGAACGGCTCCCGGCTGCCGGGATGGAGCTGCCCATGAAGGACAGCCAGCCGCTCCCGCCCGTCCAGGGGCTGGGACTGTACCCCCAGCCGTTTGAGGTTTCCCATCACATCGGACTCCACCCGGCCCAGCCGGGGGCGGGCCTCGGCCACACTGCCAGCGGGCAGGCCAAAGGTGATGTATTTGGAGCGTTCAATGCCGTTGTTGC
>JBJDYH010000105.1:0-3602 GCA_051867135.1 Faecousia sp.
GCCGGTGGTGGTAGCAGCCAGGACAGTCTGACCTGGCTGCCAGCGCTTATAGTCCTCTCCGATCATATCAGCCAAATACCGCTTTGCCATTTGCAATCGTCCTTATCTCTAAAAAAGTGTATAACTGTCAATATATAGAATAGAATAATTTCTATCTATTGTCAATCTGTTTCCCGACGGAAAAGTATATTTCTTCCATTACATATCATCCCCATGAAGCAACAAAAACTGTGTGCTTCTGCTGGTGGTAACTTTCTACAACGTAGCGAACCATCCAGTAAATCCTGATGACCGATTTGTCTTTGAAAAAATGGAAATACTACCAGGGGATGGAGGATACTGTATGGACATTCCTGCTAAGGAAACAATGGCAAAGTATTTACAGCTTCAATACTGGAATAAACTCTTGTATGACAGCGGAACAATCTCCCGTAAAGAATACTTGATGATGGCGGAGAAAATACGCCAGCGGTATTCGATAGCAAAAAATTAGAGGTGGGTACTTTCGGGTACCCACCCCTGTGCTTTTGACTAGTCGGGCGTGTCTTTGCAAATTTCTATATGCATTCCATAGAGGTCAAGAATATGGTTAACGTGGTGCTGGAACCGATAGAAATCAGCTTTGCTTCCGTCGTATTTCATTCCATTCCTGTAAGATACCATGTTCATAACAAAGTGGATATTCAGACAGTGGGCATCCGTATGACAGGCCCAAACGATCTGGTAATCATTTCCATAGTATGCTGCCACCTGGTATGCAATGTTTTTTGCATCATTCAGGCTTGGCGATTCATCAGGCGAAAAAGAAAGAATCATGTGACGCAGCCTTACGCCAAAGTCCTTGCCATATGCCTGTGCAATCATGGTAAATTGTTCCGCTGCAAGGAAGGGGCTTACGGCAAATCCTCCAATCAATTCTCTTGGAGCTTTGTCTTCCCTCATAATATACCTGAGTACATCCTGGACAGCCTCATCGTCATGGTATTTCTGTTCACCCACCTGTTCGCGCAGGGAAGCCTTAACCTGCGTTTTTACCTTAAGGATTGCCATAACAGATCAGCTCCTTTTTTCAGATATTCTCTTGCTGCCAGATCCGTGGTCTGCTCTGACCAATAGTATAACTTTGCCATTGTGGTTGCAGCTCCTTTCCTGAGTTTAACGTTGTCAGTATCATCCAATACCAATTGCTTTACATAGCGGCCAACACTTATATTACAGGCTTCAGCTCTTTGTGATAATTTTTTTATTTCTTCATCTGTTAAATAGAATACGATTCTGTTCTTATTACTCATCTTTAAAGTTCAGCTCACTTTCTTTTTTATCAGATTTTGGGTATTCTCCCCCGCAAGGAGGGAAGAGAAATGTGCTCTTCCCAGGAGGTCCCTTACTAATGTGTTATGTTGTTTGTAAAGAATTACAAGCAAAAATAACGAAAATTATGCTCAAATCCATTGAAATCAAGCTCAATATACATATTTAAGTGCTTATGGAGTGGAGACTTTGCTGGGAACCTTTTGCTTCCGTTTACACTTGACTATTTAGTTCGGACGGTGTATACTGTTTTTTAGTAATGATGATAAAACGAAAAGAGATGACAAACATGGATATCCACCACATCAGGCAAGAGCTGAAGCGCCGCAGCATCTATGATCTGCCCCTGCGCGTTACCTATTACGCACGTGTTTCCTCCGAGAGCGATGAGCAGCTGAACTCTCTGGGAAACCAGATCACCTACTACGAGGATTTCATCAAACGGAATGCGAATTGGCAGTTCGTTCCCGGCTACATCGATGAGGGCCTTTCTGCCGCCACCACCAAAAAAAGAGAGAACTTCAACCGAATGATCGACGATGCAGCGGCAGATATGTTCGATCTGATTATTACCAAGGAGATCTCCCGTTTTGCCCGCAATACGCTGGATTCTATCCAGTTCACCCGGCAGCTCCTCAGCCACGGAGTGGGTGTATTCTTCCAGAACGATAATATCAATACGCTGGACGAAGATTCCGAGCTGCGTCTGTCAATCATGTCCTCCATTGCCCAGGATGAGCTCCGCAAGCTCTCCAGCCGTGTCAAGTTCGGTCACCAGCAGGCCATTAAGAACAGCGTTGTCCTTGGCAATAACCGGATCTTTGGTTACCAGAAGGACCGTGGACGACTGATAATCGACGAAGAACAGGCGGTGATGGTGCGGGAGCTGTTCAGCCTCTATGCAACAGGCGAATACTCCATGAAGCAGATTGAAACCCTGTTTTGGGAAAAGGGATTCCGAAATTACAACGGTAAAAAAATAGCCCATACCACCATGTCCAATATGATCTCCAACCCCAAGTACAAGGGTTATTATGTGGGAAACAAGGTCAAGGTGGTGGACCTGTTCACGAAAAAGCAGAAGTTCCTGCCTCCTGAGGAGTGGGTCATGTTTAAGGATGAAACCGGCGAAATCGTGCCTGCCATCGTTTCTGAGGAGCTGTGGGATGCTGCCAATGCCGTTCTGAAGAAGCGCAGCGAGGATGTGAAAAACCGCCAGGGGATCTGCAATCATGCCAACCTTCTCACCGGAAAGCTGTACTGTACCTGCTGTGGAACTGCTTACTATCGCCGGGATTCCGTGGACCGTCGGGGCAACAAAAACAGCAAATGGGTCTGCTCCGGAAAGATCAAAAACGGCGCGGATTCCTGCGATTCCTTTGCTGTCTACGAAGAGGAGCTGAAGCCCCTGCTGCTGGAGGTTTTCCGTGAGGCGGAGCCGGACATTGAGGCCCTGATTGAAGAATATGTGCAGATGTACAAGGAACTGCATCAGGGCAACGATATGAGCCGGCGGTTGGAAACGCTGCACAATACCGTTGAAACCATTCAAAAGAAAAAACAGAAGCTACTGACTTTCAACGCCCAGGGAGCGCTGCCTGACCGGGATTTCCTCGCCATGAACAAAGAATGCACTGCGGAGCTGGAAGCGGCGCAGAGGGAACTGGAGGAGCTGACGGCGCAGCGGGACAGCGCTGCTGATTTCAAAAAGCAGATCGATACTGTGCGCCGTGTTCTTCATTCAGCGCAGCAGGATGCGGAGAATGGGGTCATTAACAAGGAGTTCGTTGAGCGGTATATTGATAAAATCTTTGCCACACCAGAAGATCCCAATACACTGCATCTTCAGGTGAAGCTCTATACCGGGGAAATCGTGGATAAGTACCTTTCCAGTCTCAGAAGTCGTACGGGTCACACGTTCAAGAAGATGATTGAGTCCTACGAGCAGGGCTTGCAGTAACCAATGACGGCGCGGATGGCCAGCAAAGGGCTGTCCGCGCTGCTTTTTTGGCAAAACGCATAGGGAAGGGCGGGGAAAGGCGGCTACTTTTCTATATGAAGAAATTTGAAACATTTTCCGACTTTCTTGCTTTTCCCGGTGAAATATGCTATCATTTCTTCCAGACTATGTTAATTTCGGAGGCATCTGCTGGATGAAACCGTTTCGTGTGATTGCTGTCCCTGCTTTGCTTTGCTCCATGCTGCTGCTCACCGGCTGCGCGGAGCTGTTCCCCAAGTCGGGGCAGAATGTAAATATGTCCCCCTCCACCGCTTCCACGGAGGAGACAACC
>JBJDYH010000106.1:0-3585 GCA_051867135.1 Faecousia sp.
TCTTGCTCTCAAGAACCTTTGCGTTGGGCATAATTTTCACCTCCGAAAATAAAAAAGTGTCTTCCTGCCAGAAGACAGAAAGACACGCAAACAATCAAAAACAATTGGCGCACCTCGGCAGGATTTACTCCTTACGGAACCTGCTGTCTTTGGCAACTCAGATATAGTAACAGATAAAATGCTATTTGTCAAGAACTTTTTTCGAGAAAATGCGGAAAATGGGTTAGACAGAGAATGGTTCCGCTGTGCCATAACAAGGTTAGAATCCGTAGGGCAGAGTGAGAAAGAAGGTGGCCCCTTACCACCGAGATGCCAAGGACGGCGTCCTCTACGATGGGGATTGTAGATTTCCTGTCACATACTCCGCCTGTGTTTGACCATTTTTACATCATCCTTGACAATAGGATATTTCCACATTATACTTGTTCCTATATTCTGGGAAAGGAGTAGACTTTTATGATGAATCAGCAGCGAAGTGCTTGGAATTTCACCGAAAGACTTGCTCCTTGTGCACTTGCCCGCTCATCGGGAAATGCGGCATTTTCTGGCGTAGGCTTCGGTCTGCGCCATTTTGTTTTGTAAAGGAGGATTTTCAAATGCGTATGTTGATTATCAGACATGGGGAGTCCGAGGCAGATTTGCTGGATGTGCATGAAGGGCGCGCTGATTTTGAATTGACTGACCGCGGTCATAAGCAGGCAAAAGCCATGGCTAACTTTGTAAGGGAGAACTACATCCTGTCAGCGATCTATTGCAGCACACTCAAACGAGCTTATCAAACAGCTACCTATTTGTCGGATGCGACAGGCATTCCTCTGAATCCTGATGGAAGGCTTATGGAGTTTAATAATGGGCTGATTGCAGGATTGGAACGGGCCATTGCCCGTGAGAAATATCCTCCGGTTGATAATCTTCCGATTCATGCTGCTGTATATGCGCAGGAATCCATGCTGGAGTTCCGCTTCCGGGCGGACTATATGCTTTCTAAAATTATTTCCGAAACCGACCCTGATGCAACAGTGGCAATTGTCACCCACGGAGGGATGATTCATCAGCTATATCACGCTTTCCTACAGTTACCTGTGGATACGAACATAGGATTTTCTACTGGTGATACAGGTATCCACGAGTGGAGCATAACCAAGGATCGTCGGGTCATTGTCAGGGCGAATATGACAGCGCATACAAAAGGAATTTAAACTGAGAGGAAAGAGAAATGACTTTTGAAAAATCTTGTGGTGCAGTGGTTTTTACTCGCATCGGGGGTGAAATAAAATATGTGCTTGCGCAAGCGATGGGAGGGCATTATGGCTTTCCCAAAGGCCATATGGAGCCCGGCGAAACAGAAGAAGAGACCGCTTTGCGTGAGATATGGGAAGAGGTTCACATTCGTCCCATACTTCTGGATGGTTTCCGTGAAATCAGTGAGTACTACATTCCGGATGTTGATGTACAGAAGCAGGTCGTGTTTTTCTTGGCAGAGTATGCAGATCAGAAAATCGTTTTTCAAATAGAGGAACTGCAAAGTGCGCCGCTTGTACCATATGACGAGGCAATGGAACTGCTTACCCATGGGGAAAACAAGCGGATTTTGGCAACAGCACACAATTCCATTTCCTGTGAGGCAAAGGAAGGTTTCGTATTTGGAGGAAAACTATGAGCTTGTGCAATACTTTTGATCCGTATTCGGAAGAACTTATCAAAGTGAATCAGCAGCGGTCTTTCCAGGAAGCAGAAGACCTCCCTGAGGTTGTTATTGGGGCGTTCAAAGAGGAAACCTTCCAATTGGTGGATCAGGTTGTCCAGGCGGATCAAATCTGCATTTTGCGTGCTGGCCGCACAATTCCCGTATATCGAGTACATTGGCAAGGACGCTCTATTGGATTATTCCATTCCCTCCTTGGCGGTGCTGGAACGGTTTGCTTAATGGAACAGCTTCTGGCCAGAGGTGCGAAGAAAATCCTGCTCTACGGAAACTGTGGCGTGCTGAACAAGGAAATTGCCGCTGGACGTTTGATCCTGCCCACAGCTGCCTATCGGGACGAAGGCACCAGCTACCACTATCTGCCTGTCAGCGACTATGTGGAGATTCCTACACAGGAGCATCTTGCAGACATTATGGACGAACTTCATCTGCCTTATGTCACCGGTAAGGTATGGACTACGGATGCGTTCTATCGTGAAACCCGGAGCAACATGGAAAAGCGGAAAGCAGAGGGCTGCATTGCGGTGGATATGGAATGCGCTTCTGCCATGGCGGTTGGCCAGTTCCGTGGCGTTCCGGTGTACCAGTTCTTCTATGCAGATGATTGTTTGGACGGCGAAACATGGAATCCCCGGACACTGGGAGCAAGACCAGCATCCAGTCACGAAAAGTATCTTCGGGTTGCATTGGAAATTGCGGCAATGCTGTAGGAGAAATGATGTATGGACGTATTTTGGGCAGAATCGTGGAGAAATGTTGACCCTGAACGGATCAAGGCATATATTCATTCCATGGACATGGAACCGGATAGCATGATCCGTATTCTGTAGCAGCATGGGGCGAAAACGGTCTGTGACGCAGGCTGCGGTTGCGGGATCTACTGCGCCAAGCTCCTGCACAACGGTTTTTCGGTGGCTGGCTTCGATATGTCGGAGGACGCCGTTCAGATCGCCAAGTGCAATGCACCGATAGCGGATTTGAAAGCAGCGGATATTCGCATGACCGGCTACGAAACCGGCAGCTTTGACGCTGTGATTTCCAGAGATGTACTGGATCACATGACCAAAGAGGATGCTCGGCTGGCCTTGCTGGAATTGGGCCGCATTGTGAAGCCGGGGGGATCGTTCTTTTCACCTTGGACTTCCCGGATGAGGAGTATGCGCGGGAGCCCCACGAGAAAAACGCGGATGGGGATCTGATCTACACAAGCGGCAAATGGGCGGGTATGGTCTTCCATCCGTATTCTTATGACGAAATTGCGCAGATTCTGCCCGAAGCCGCAAGCTACGACATCCAGCAGAACCATGACCACTATATGGTTATGCTGCAAAAGAAGGTGTAATATGAAGGCCTTAATTTTAACAAGTACAACGGGTGGTACGATTAAACGTAATAGGAATCGGTATCCGACGAGAATACCAAATACAAATGGCCTGTTGAACAAACTGAAAATACATTGGATAAGTAGGGCTTGCTGAATAATTATCATAAGTCCGTGTTTTTGCGAATATTTCAGAATTTATGGAAATAACTACTGTAAAAAAGTTGATAAATCACAAAAATATGATATAATGGAATTAGCCAAAATCAGCCATTCTAGGCAATTTTCCATGATTCTGGGGGTATTTCTCATGTACATTTCAACCATCGCTGAAAATCCGTATATGCAGTTCTTTCTGGGACTGACGGCGTTTCAGGCAGAGTCCTTATTCGACTCCTCCATGATGGTGCACTTTCATAAAATAATGGTTGCATTTCTGCGGAGAATTGCATATAATAATGGTGAGCCGAGAGGTTCTAAGCGGGTGTTTCGCCACCCAAACATAAGTGCGAAGCGTTACAGCAGGTGTTCCGCCACCTATATCCCAAGTGCGGGGCGT
>JBJDYH010000107.1:0-3579 GCA_051867135.1 Faecousia sp.
CGATTTGGTGAAAATCTGGTTTTTGATTTTGAAAACCAGAATCCTGCAAAATTCCTGTGATAGCAGCATTTTCGGCTACCAATTCCCCCATTTTCTGCATCGAAATCCTATAAATATGCAAAAATAAAACTCAGACATCGTATCAATGTCTGAGTTTCCAGGTGAAAGTAGTGACCTATTTTGATACTAAATGCACACCCCTCATACTTTTCGTTAAAAGGTGTACCTTTCGTCAAAAGGTTTAGTTATACATATATCCACCTGTTGCCATCCCAATAAGGCTGTTCCTGATGGCGTGATTCATAAAACTCATCAAACAGGTTAAACGCGACAGTTCTTGCGGTGTCAAAGTCGGTAATTTTTCTGCCGTGATACTCCCATTGCGTTCTCCCTTTGTAAATGACGCCCCACCCAGGGCCAAACTTACTCCTCATGATAGTGATATTGTCGCCTTTGTAACGAAGTGTATAGTTGCCAGTTTCGGGCTTACGATACCACTCTTGCTTCATGAAGTTTTTTCTGCGGTTAACTCGGTTCTTCAGGTTGCGTTCCCGCTCCTGCGGAGTCACATAATCGCAGATCATTTTCGAAGCACAATCACATCCAACCCGTATTTCTCCATTATAATCGGGGTGTTTCAGCAAGTGGACATATCTGATTTTTTCTTTTCCGCACATCTCACATTGTTCATACGGAATAGGATCGCCTGGATAAACATCCTCGCCCAAATCCTCCATGCCGATGTATTCCCATCCTTTATGTGGGATATCGGCTTTATCCCAACGCAACATTATACCACCTCCGGTGGATCAAATTCATCATCCGCATTAATAATAACGAACTCTTCAGCGTTATCATGAATGACCTTATTATAACGCTGTGCGGCCTCGTCAGTAATGTGAGTAATGTAGTAAGAGCCATCGTCATCTGTGTTTTTGCCTTGAACCATTAAAATCCGTGGAGTGATTGGTAAGAGTCCAGCGAGAGTATCATCCGGTCGCTTGTAAACAAATGCTGGGGTATCGCTGGTTATGAACATAGTCGGACCGTCAGAAACCAGAAAGTGAAATGAAGTGTGCTTCAAATTGGCCATTGCTGCTTGGTAGATAACCCCGGTATCGTTCAAATACTGACGATAATACTGTAAAAGCAAATCATGGCGCATTTCTTCCTCGGCAGTCTTTAGTGAGGGCAGTAAGCGATCCTCCTCTGGAATATCTATATCTCCCATTTTCAGAACGTCATGACATAACCACGAGAGGGTGCTTTCAAATTGAGCGTTTGAAGTAAATCCACGCCAATCCAAAGCAGTAAAAAACTTCATGATGTATTCACGGTCAAACGCAGGTATGGAATTAGCAGTTGCATTGAGAATCTTATCCTCAATTACAGCAACCTGCGCTGACCAGGCGTTTTCGTATTTTGTTGACCAGTTAGCCTCAATATCTTTGATTTTTACTTGCTCAATTTCATGTAGAATCCGCTTTTTGCTTACAGATGTTCCATCTGCACGGGTAATCTCCCATTTATCGAAATCATAAAACACCTTGTTCAATTCAAGTGTACCCTGGATCACCTTACCCTCGTATGTAACTGTATAAGGCGAAACAGCAGCAAAAATCAGATCCGCATCTGCCTGTGTGCAGATTGGCATCCCTGCCTTTATGGAATGGAAGTCCGTAATTCCAGCGATGTGTTCTTTGTTTCGTTCTACGATAACACCGGGATTATTCTTAAATTCAACACTGAGAGCCCCATTTCCACGGCTCCAAGCCGACATATAAGTTTGCGGGATGAGGTGATGGTATTTGGCTTGTGTTTTATTTGCCATAATGTACCTCCCCTGTGGTCGAGCAGTGGTAACCTGGCGATTTCAGCCAAGTCGCCACTGCTTCTTTCTTTATAGCAATGCTTCGTTTAAGTATTCTCTTACTCGCCGCTCCAGTTCTTCGGCTGTGAATGTACAAGGCTGGAGGCGTTCTGCCCAAGCTCGGCCGGGATGTAGGCAGTCCCACAGCGGCATCTTTCCGCTATGACGACCTTTTCCGGGGTCATGGTTGCCGAAACCATCCAGTACCCGATTCCAGACGGGCTTGAACCGTTCAATGAGCAACGATTCCGTGAGCGGTATCCAGATGTCATCAACAGACAGAAAACGGCAGCGGAAGTCTGCTAGGTCGAGGTTAGTAGCTGCCTCAACGGATTTTGCGTGGTCAGTCAACCTTTTGAAAAGCGCGGTACCAGGATCGACATCGTCGCCCTGACCGCCTTTTCTGGCTCCATCAGGTACAGCCTTGCCTACATAGATGGGGCAAAGAAACTGATCATTCCGATTCACATCTGCAAGGACTTCGTAAGCAGGAAAATCGCCCACATAATAAAGAGCATATACTCCAGCACCAATGAATGGTTCAGGTGGCAATGGATAGATTTCGGACTCTAGGAGCGCATTTGCAACGCTGGCACCCAGATGCCGCTTGTCCAGAGGGTTAAAAGGTTCAAATACGGGGTAATCTGATTTCTTAGCCATTGCTCACCAGTCCTTTCATTTGTGTGATTACAGAGTCACCGACCGCCTTTGCCAGTTTAACAGGTACGGCGTTACCAATCTGGCGCATACTTTCTGTCCAGGATGCACTGAAGATATAGTCATCTGGGAAAGTTTGGATTCTGGCACTTTCGCGCACAGTATAATACCGAACACTGCCATCATCCAGCACAACCATGTTCTCGCCACCAGGAACCCCATGAGCTCCTGCCTTGATGGTTTTAGAAGGCTCATCCAGCTTGCTGCCGGAGTGCCCAGCATACACTCTGGCACCATCACGGAATTCATGGTTGTTAAACAGAGTTGCCTTGCTCAGATCAGTAGGATCAGGCAAATCGCCAATCGCATCACGAACGGTCTGCCATCTGAGGAGCGGTGTATCCGTGTCCTCGACGGCACGACGAATGGAACGGATCTGCTGCGCCGACAAAGGCATTTCAGTGGGGCGCTTTATGCTGTGTTCCTCCCAATACTCACCAGTCACCCATTTAGAATATAGCAACGCCTCTTGGGAGTGGGTTGTCGACGGAAAACTCCAACTTGCGTTGAAATCACTTCTGAAACCTACGATGATGACGCGGTGCCGGGATTGTGGCACGCCATAATCGGCGGCATTCAGTAAACGGAATACTACATTATAGGAGAGACCGCTGTCATGCCCAGCGGTATGATGCTGTTCCAACAGAGCCAGATGTTCCTCCCAAGTCATATTATCTTTCTTCACAACATCGGGATGCTGAAGCTGCAAGAGGATGTAATTGAAATAGGAACTAAAGGACTTACGGAGAAGCCCTTTGACATTCTCAAAAATAAATGCCTGGGGCTGTGTTTCTCGGACGGCTCTCACTGCCTCCGGGAACATATCCCGTTTATCGTTATATGCCTGGTGCTTACCGCCCAAAGAGAACGGCTGGCAAGGAGGGCCTCCAGCGACAAGCTGAATCTTGCCTGTATAGCCATCATAGCTTACCGTGCGGACATCGGTCTGAAATACAGACCAATCCTTCACGCCGGGATAGCCGTTGGCTATG
>JBJDYH010000108.1:0-3561 GCA_051867135.1 Faecousia sp.
CACCGCCATCATTACGGAGGAAAAGTTTGAGGCTGTTCAAGTGCTGATGGAGAACAGAAAGCACCATGTACGCGGAGGATTGCCGGTAATGCATGTCATTGACGAGGGCATCTTCCGTGGATTCATACCCATCAACCACCACTGGGTAAATGACGATCCTGGCACTTACTACGATATATCCAACAGTATCCGTCAGCAGTCCAACAGAGTGAAGCGCATTGAGAAATCGGCCATTAGTGCGTTTGACTTGCAGGGGTATCAGGTGGTCCGGGGGCAGTTCCTCCAGATTCGCTATGAGGGACCAACGCTGAATATCTCCAATGAGAGAATTGCGTTCAATAAATTCTGTATGCAAAAGTTCGACAGCGTAGCTTATGTCCAGTTACTCCTTCATCCTGCGGAAAGAAAGCTGGCAATCCGACCATGCCGGGAATCCGATGCCCACAGTATTCGGTGGAGGCCAGATCCCGAAAAGCCGCTGTACAGTAAGACCCTGAACTGTCAGCATTTTGGGAACGCACTTTACTCTATCATGAAGTGGAATCCAGACTACATCTACAAGGTGCGCGGAACATGGGCAAGTCGCCGTGGGGAGCAGATCATTGTCTTTAATCTGCCCAACGCAGTTCCTGCCATGCTGATACCAACAGATGATGGTGATGATGCAAAGCACAGAAAGCGAATTACGCTCTGTCCAGAGGAATGGGAAAATGATTTTGGAGAAGAGTTCTACGAGCATACCGTAGAAAATGGGTTCTATTACATTGCGCCCAATACAGAATGGCACTCACAGGTCAGAAGCGTGGTAGCTCCTGGCATTGAACAGTTTGCGGGTCCCAGCCAGGAGCAGCTACAAATGACAATCGATGATCTTTTGAGAGGAACGAATAGAAAAGATGGAAACGAAGGAAATTGAACACTACTTTGCGAACAGCACGATTCTTCAAGAAAACGGAGAGGATACGGAGGAACTGATTAACCTTGCCGGGTATCAGGTAACCAAGGCAGAGCTGTTTGCACACACGAGAGAACCCGCTATTACCATTTGGGACAGTAGAATCAAGTTCAACATGGCATGCCTTCGCCGCTTCCCGGGGGTGACGCATATCCAGATTCTCATTCATCCAGAGCAGAAAAGGCTGATAATCCGCCCATGCGACCCGGATGCGCCGGACTCTCTACGCTGGGCAAGGGGAGGCGGAGAAAAAGAGCTTTCCAATCGGGATCTTCTTTGCAAGATATTCGCTGCAAAGGTTTTTGACCTGATGGGCTGGAATCCGCAGTACCGATACAAGATGATGGGCAAGCCAGCTGTTTGCGATTCAGAAATGTTGTATCTATTCAAGCTGACGGACTTCGAACTGTTCGTAAATGGAAAGAAATCAAAGTCCTATCTTCCGGAGGATTGGAGGAATTACTTTGGAACCCCTGTGGAAGAACACGAGGACTCCTATAAGATCAATCTTGCAGATGGATATATCACAACTCAAAAGACATAGGAGGTAATATTCCATGACCCAATTCAATCCAATCGAAGAAATGACCCTTGAAGGATTCCAGATTGTAAGCTCCAGCATGTTCATTCATTTGCCGAGGAAAAGCGATGCAACATGCACGATATGGCCAACAAGGATTTCGTTCAGCAAACTGGCTCTCGAGTATCTGCACTTCTGCGAATACATTAAGCTCCAGGTGAATCCGAAAACAAAGTGTCTGCTCGTGATGCCGGTAACCTCAACGGATAAGGACAGCATCCGCTGGGCAAAGGGAGATAAAGACAAAACGGTCAGAAATATGGAGTCGAGAATCTTTGGAGAAGAGCTATACCAATCATGGGGGCTTGACCCGGAGTACAACTATCGCGCCATTGGGCGACTGGTGTCTGTGAATCAGAAAGTCATGCTGCTATTCGATTTCAGTCAGCCGGAAATGTGGAAAACGAAAAAGCCAGAGGCCTAATATGACTGAAACATTTCTCTCATTCTACCTGAAGGCAAACAGAATCCATGTGTTTGTGGATGCCTTGCGAGAAATTGGATGTCCAGCCAATGTTTGCTTCATGATTGGGGAAAACGGAAAAACACTGATCCTGAAGCCATATCCCAAGAAGGACTTTCACTCTCATCGTGTTCCACAGGATGTTTACAGAGGGAAAAAGCGCATGGAAGTGAGCAGTCTGCGGCTTTGTAGAATCATTGCGGATATGCAGCAATGGAATGCAAACTACTCTTACCGTGTGCCAGGAGTAATCATCTCGAGGCAGAGAATATGCGTCTTTTATCTCGAACAGGCGGAGCCAATCAAGCCCTTTTAATATAATATATCACCATTTAATGCGATACTGCTTCTACATCTCTACTATAACTATATCACCTTGTATGGGGATATAATGTTATAGAGAAAGAGGTGATTTTGTGGATATCCTGAGCCGACTTGTTGAATTGCAGAAACAACGCGGCTGGTCTGACTACAAGATCGCCAAAGAAGCCGGACTATCTCCGAATACTGTTTCCAACATTTACAGGCGGAATAATGTGCCGAATCTCGTGACCTTGGAAGCTATCTGCAAGGCATTCGGAATTACCATGTCACAGTTTTTTGCCGAAGACAATCTGGTAGAGCTGACACCAGAACAGCGGCAGCTTTTTGAGAAATGGGCGACATTGACTGGCGATCAGAAAGCTGCAATCTGGCAAATCATGAAAACATACGAATAAGGGCACACGCCCTTATTTTTGTAAGGGTATATCGCATTATAAGGTGATAGTAACCACCAAATTATAGCATAGTACAAGTAGGTATTCAAGAGATGCTCCCATAAAGAAAGCCGGGATCGTGGTGATCCCGGCTTT
This sequence comes from Faecousia sp., assembly GCA_051867135.1. Taxonomy (GTDB): domain Bacteria; phylum Bacillota; class Clostridia; order Oscillospirales; family Oscillospiraceae; genus Faecousia. Next base: position 2,853 of record JBJDYH010000108.1, read on the forward strand.
GCCAATACATATATAACTGGTTAGTTAGTAAAGGTTGCCTCAAGAAAGGACAGGGCCTTTAGTGCTCGCTCCGAACAGAGGGACAGGCTGCACTCATCCTGACAGGTATGCTGAATCACATCCACATTCTCAAAACCATCCAGTACGCTCTGTCCGTCTTCAATCGAAACAAGATGCTCCAGGTTGAGCTGGTATGCACTGACAACGCCAATGCCTACCTTTTTATGAGCCTGCTGCTTTGCATCTTTCAATGTGGTGGATACTCGAAGCGAGTTTTTCCGGAAATCAAAGTCCGGGGTTTTGATGACATGATCACTGCCAAGATAGACTACCATGCTTTCCATCTGAAATACCTCCTGAACGCAAACATGGAGCATTGTATCAGTTTCCGCAAGGGTAATCAATAGGCAGGATTCATAAAAAAGCGATGCACAATTCTACTTGGTGGGAAAGGGAGGCGTGTTTCACTACACCCCTTGAGGCGGTATCTATATGAGAGGGTGGCGTGTTTCACTACATCCCTTCATCTTGGGAAAGGTTACCTATAGAGATTTCCTTTAGCAGGCGTGGAAAGACATGCTTGTTAGTGCCGCAGACAGAATCGCTGACCCGCTGTAGTGTGGATTCAACCAGTCCGCAAGTGCCTCCTGGGGTAGAATGACGGGCATACGGTCGTGGATCATGGCAATGTCTTCAGACGGTGAGCGAG
>JBJDYH010000109.1:0-3532 GCA_051867135.1 Faecousia sp.
TTCAGATGGTCGCATAAAGCAACAACCTGTTTTGACCATTCATACCACAAATCTGCCGGCCACTCATGCAGCCTGTCTGATTGTCCACATCCCAGAAAATCCATTGTAATTACACGATGGCTTTCCGAAAAGAGAGGAATAATCGGTGCAAGCATTTTGCTTGATGCTGTATTCCCGTGCAGCAATATCAAAGGCTTGCCCTCACCTGTTTCTTCATAAAACATTCTATTTCCTTCATAGTCAAGATAACTCATTGATTATTTCTCCTACCTATTAATCATTTAGAAACAGCCTCCAGGAAAAATGATGCCATATCCTCCGGGCATGTTTGATCGTCCGAGGATAACCACACAAGTGCCGTGTTAAGCAGCGCCCCAATGTAAATATATAACTGATACTTTTCAATGGAGGAAGACGGCATATCGCCAACCATACTCTCATGGAAGCGATTTAGTTCCTCCATCAGAACCGATAGAAATCCAGAATGATATAGGTCCAGAACATACTTCTTGTACTTCTGAAAATATTGAAAACTCAGGAGCACAGTTCCGAAGGAACAGAAATTCTCTTGATTCAAATCCAATTCCTGACGAAACTGATCCAGAACATCTCGGATCAATGTTACAAGAACATCCTCTTTGGTAGAATAATTGCGGTAAAAGGACGCTCTGGCTACACCGGCTCTGCTGACGAGTTCCGAGATGTGTATATCTGCGAGGCTCTTTTTCTCCATCAGAGCAAACAGCGCATGGGTAATATTCGCCTTTACACGGATATTAGCCTCTTTTCGTTTGTCCATAGCCGCTCCTTTCCGAAAGCTGATACATAAGGATTATTTTTGTCTCACTTTATGCAATTGATGTGTTCTGCTGAACATGATACGATTGTCTCGTATTTTACCAGATCAAGGTTCCTTGTCAACGGAGGTAATCAGAGATGGCCGATTATTGTTTGAGCTGTTGCTCTACTGTGGATTTGACGCCGGAACATATGAGGGCGCGGGATATCCGTTATGTATGTTTCCACTTCTCCCTGGACGGCGTGGAATACCCGGATGACATGGGGGTGTCCATGTCTTCGGAAGAACTGTTTCGCCGGATGTCTGCCGGTGCGGAAACAAAGACTTCACAGGTAGGTGTTGCAGGCTATCTTGCGCACTTTGAATCCATGCTCCAGGGGGGTAAAGACATTCTTCATGTCACCCTCTCCACCGGATTATCCGGTACTTACAACTCTGCCTGTATCGCAAGGAACATCCTGGCGGAAAGCTATCCACAGCAGAAAATTTATATTGTTGATTCCCTTGGCGCGTCCAGCGGCTATGGCCTGATGATGGAGACCCTGGCGGATATGCGGGACGCCGGGAAAACCCTGGAGGAGCTTTATCAGTGGATCGAAGCCAATAAGCTGCGGATGCACCACTGGTTCTTCTCAACAGACCTGTCCTTTTATGTGCGCGGCGGCCGCATTTCCAAGGCTGCCGGGATGGTCGGAACTATGCTGAATATCTGCCCGCTTCTCAACATGGACCAGACAGGGCATCTGACCCCACGGGAAAAGGTCCGCGGGAAACGGAACGTGATCACACGGATCGTGGAGAAGATGGCAGCGCACGCAGAGAATGGGACGGCATACAGCGGCAAGTGCTTTCTCTGCCAATCCCTGTGCGTGGAGGACGCCAAAGCGGTTGCCTCTCTGGTGGAGGAGCGGTTTCCCAATCTGAATGGCCCTGTCCGTATTTTCCCCATAGGTACTACGATTGGAAGCCACACCGGCCCCGGCACCATCGCTCTATTTTTCTGGGGCGATGAGCGGAAAGACTGAGAACACAGAAAGGCTGAACAGGACATGAAAACTGCGATTGCAACTGATACCAACAGCGGCATCAAACCCGAAATGCTTCGGGAATCCGGACTGTACCTTCTCCCCATGCCTGTGCTGGTGGATGGCCAGACTTATGCGGAGGGAACCGAAATCAGCAACCAGCAGCTTTACGAAGCCATGAAGCAGCACAAGGAGGTCTCTACTTCCCAGCCTTCACCGGGGCAGCTACTGGACCTCTGGGATGGCATCCTTGCGGACGGCTATGACCAAATCGTGTATATTCCCATGTCCAGCGGGCTGAGCGGTTCCTGCTTTACAGCCTTGCAGCTTGCTGCGGAATATGACGGGAAGGTTCAGGTCGTGGATAATCACCGCATTTCCGTTACGCAGCAGGAATCCTTTTTTACCGCATACCGCCTTGCACAGCAGGGCCATAGCGCAGAGGATATCAAAACATATCTGGAGACCCACGCCTATGACGCAAGTATTTATATTACGGTGGATTCTCTGGAATATCTGAAAAGGGGCGGCCGGATCACGCCTGCGGTCGCAGCCTTTGCCACGGTACTCAACTTAAAGCCGGTTCTGGAAATCCAGGGTGACAAGCTGGATACGTTTGCCAAAGCACGTGGAATGCGCATGGCGGAATCCAAGATGATCGACGCCATTCACAAGGATCGAGAAACACGTTTTGCGGAAGTACCGGACATGCAATTACAAGTAGAGACTGCCGGAACCTTTGAGAGTGCGGAACAGGCAAAGCGGTGGCTCGACCTGGTGCAGGCGGAATTTCCCTCAATGTCCGTTTCCTATGTGGACCTTCCCTGCAGCATTGCCTGCCACGTGGGTATGAATTCCGCTGGCATTGCCATTATGAAAAAAGAGCTGCCATAAAGAAAGAACAGATAAATACGATGATTCCCACAGCTATCTCTCTGGGCCGGTGCCGTTTCAGATAAACCGATGCCCAGATGCTTGCCGCCGCTATGACCAGGAATAACAGTGCCCATCCGGGACCCAAAAAGTATCCCGCGAAGAAAACGGGAGCTACAGTACTGCATGCATGACCGCTTGCCCGTATTTTCAAAAACTGATTTGTAGCAGATAATAGCAGCACAGACAGAAGGTAGGCGGTAAATAGCATCTGAAGTTCCGGGGAGACATGCGTGAACAGCCCATAGCCCCATGCGGCAAAGTATCCGATGATATTGAAAATGAAAGCTAATTTCCTCTGTCCCTCTCTCCCTTTATCTTGAAAACCGGGTATCCATTTCTGCATTGGATATGCAAGTATGGGAACGATTCCCAGCAAGATTATGGCGGCAGCAACATCGGCATTGCTTAGAAATATCGTATTATGACCGGCATAAAGTGCGATTGATAAGAAAAGGACCATCACTGGCGGAACGGTGATCATTCGGATTCCCTTGGCAATCCTTTGTAAATTCTTCAAAGAGTATTCCTCCCATAAAAGACAATTTAAGTGATACAAGTGTATCACTTAAAAAGAGTTCCCATCAATCCCTCAATCTGAGATAAAATTGTCATTTCTGTCTCAGCTTGCCATTTTATGTAGCAGATCATTTTTAGGCAAAGCAAGCGTCCATGTCCAAATTTTAGGCATGGACGCTTGCTTTGCCTATATTCTACTCAAGTAAAAAAGCATACAATCGTGGCAACAAAAGTCAAAGGAGGAGGCCTTATTGAA
>JBJDYH010000110.1:0-16044 GCA_051867135.1 Faecousia sp.
GCGGCTGACAGAGATGTATAACTACACCAGCAATCTCACAAGTAAGTAAAGCAAAAAAGGGGTGCCCTCCAATCACGGAGGACACCCTTTCTATGCTCAGGTGGATCTACGCCGCTTTGCGAAAGCGGAGGTTTCTGGCCCGGAGGGAAAGCTCCTGGGACAGGAATTTCAGGGACGCGAATTCGTCGTCGAGGCCGTCCAGTTCGCGGCGGAGGATCTCCTCGTAGTGCCGTTTTTTCTGCTCCAGGGTTTCGATCTTCAGGACCCAGCGTTCCATAATGGCGGGACTGGGGCTGTTGCTCTGGATGAGATAATCGGCAAGCTTCTGGAGGAGTGTGCACGGATTCTGATTCGGTGGAGTCTGGAGAATACTCATCCCTACTATTTTTATGGAAATAATGTGGCGCACCTGGAAATGAACAACGATGATCCGAATGGCTTTTTGGGACTGCGTGGTGAATATGTTGGAATGCTATCGCGTTTTTGTCCATGACAGCCTTCGCCATCCGTAGTCTGATGGAGGGTAAAGCAGCCGATGCTCAGAGAATCTACGATGGCGTCTGTGTACCGGAACAGGAGAAACTGCTCCGGGAGTGGTATGGGACGGATAGCGCCCACCGCCCCCCTGGTGTTACCGCGGTTTGTCGAGAAAAAATCGAAGCTGAATATGGGACTGGAATATGATCTCGCCACCGGGCAGATCCAGTTGCAGCCCTCCGTCAAATCCGTGATGGACGCAGCCTATTTCGGCCTTGCCAGATTCATGGCGGTGAATGCCAACACCCTGGATGACTACGGCGGTAAAACCAATATTGCGTTTTGCCAGGCTTGCGGTAAGGTGTTCATCAAACGAGGGAACCGACAGAAGTATTGTGGGACACTGGAATGCCAGAGTGGAATAAACTCAAATCAGAGTATTACTACCGGGAAAGGGCAAAAGGCAGTACAAAATAATTGCTGTCATGCGGTGGCCCCAAGGGGGAGTCAAAATCCCTGCGCTCAATTTGTATGAAGACCGGCGTGGGGCTTCGCGCAAATTTTCGCAGAATTAGCAAGAGGGGATACCCCAAAAACGAGAAATACTCGGTAGCGCAAGTGATTTACAAGCGGTGATTTGCCAAATGATACGGAAAAGCACACAGGTTCACGCGAAATTTCAGCAAAACATTTACGTTCAGTGCGCGAAAGTATCCTTGCCACATTGACTTTATTGAGAATTGCGCGTATAATTTGATTTGTGAAGTTACAGCACAAGGTGAATTTGTGCGGAAAGTTGGTGAAAACATGGCCGACAAAGAAATCCTTGAAAAGCTGGCAGACGAATGCGGAGGCATATTCCGCACATCTGATCTCGCAGCCCTCGGCTATAACACCTATGCTATTCGGAAAATGGTTGATGAGCAAATTATAGAGAGAATCAAGCAAGGCTATTACAGCCTTTGCAAAACGAATGAACTCATATCCGAGGCGGCACAAATTGCTCAACTGTTCCCGGATGGTGTGCTGTGTATGTACACGGCCCTGTTCTATTACCGCTATTCTGACCGGACACCCCTGGAATGGAATATTGCAGTCGACCGGGATACATCCAAATCCCGTTTCAAGCTGGACTACCCCTTTGTGCAACCGTACTACATGAAAAAGGAATTTCTGGCCTTTGGTGTTACAACCGCAGATTACGGTGACTGCACCATGCAGATATTTGACCGGGACCGGCTGATTTGTGAATGTATTTTTTATGAAAATAAAATGGACAGAGAGACCTACAACAAGGCCATCCAGGGCTATGTAGCAGATACGAAAAAGAATGTACCCAAGCTGCTGGAATATGCCGAAAAACGCAGAGTTCTGAAAAAGGTTAAAGATCGGATAGGAGTGTGGCTGTAATGGATATGGGCGCATCCGTCATTGCACGACTGAAACACAAAGCAAAAGAAACAGGTAAGCCCTTCCAGCTGCATTTACAGCTGTTCTGCCAGGAAGAATTTCTGCGGCGACTGGCTGCCTCCCGTTATGCGGAAAACCTGGTGCTTAAGGGTGGCCTCTTCATATACACGCTGACCAATTTTGAGAGCCGGGCTACCGTTGATATCGATTTTCTGCTGCAACAATTCCCCGGAAGAATTGAGAACATCAAACGCATGGTGGATGAGATCATCGCCGTGGACAGCGGCAACGATTTTATTACATTTACTTCCCGGGGGTTTGAAACTATTTCTCCCCAGCGGAAGTATACCGGTGTCAGTTTCCAGCTGGTAGGTCAAATTAAAAACACCCGGACTCCTTTTGATGTGGATTTCGGTGTGGGTGACTTAATCATTCCCGTGCCCCGCAAGCGGGCAATCCCCGTTCAGCTGGATGGCTTTGGTGCTCCGGAGGTGCTGACCTACTCTCTGGAAAGCACTATTGCAGAAAAGTTTGACGCACTACTTCAGCGTTTGGAACTGACCAGCCGCATGAAGGATATCTATGATATTTACTATCTGTCCGGCATCTTCGACTTCGATGGCTGGGCACTCCGGCAGGCGATTTTCGAAACCCTGCAAAACCGGGGAACGGCATACGAGCGGGACAGCTTCGACCGCGTAATCGCCTTGGCACGTAACAAGGACATCAAAGTTCGCTGGAGGCAGTATCTGCGCCGCCTGAAAATGACGGAGCTATCTCTGGAAGAAGTTATGGTATGCATTGATCGTTTCCTGCGCCCCGCTTGGGATGCAATTCTTTCCGAAGGGGAGCTTTTCATGCAGTGGGACTGCAAAACTGCCACATGGCATGGAGAAAAGAAGCCTGTTTTATAGAACAACAAGGCTGATATTCTGTAGCTAATATCGAATGCTTCGCGGTTTATCGGCCTATATCTTGAAGGTTGGAGAGATGCACAATGGCTCGCAAAAAGAGTAAAGAGCAAATACATAAAAATATGAGCCGGGTGCGCAATAGTGATACCGCGCTGGAGAAACTTCTGTGCGAAGAGCTTGTTCGCCAGGGACTTACTACATTTACGAGAAACAATAAGACGATTTTTGGAAAACCGGATATTGCATTTCTTGCTCGGAAAATCGCGATATTCTGTGACGGAGATTTTTGGCACGGATATAACTGGGAGCAGGCACAAAATGAAATAAAAAGCAATCGTGATTTTTGGATTCCCAAAATCGAACGCAATATGCAGAGAGATATTGAGGTAACGGCACGACTACAGGAACAAGGTTGGACTGTTCTGCGATTTTGGGGACATGAAATACAAAAAGAACCGGAATACTGCGTTTCCGTAGTTTTGGATGAGTTGCGAGTTTTCCCTGTTCAACCGTATAGAACAATTGACCTTTGTGCCGGCATCGGCGGCATTCGTCGTGGCTTTGAGCTTACAGGGCAGTTTGTGAATGTACTTTCTTCGGAAATTGACAAATACGCTTGCAGAACATACCAACATTTATATGGGGACAATCCCGAAAACGATTTGACCAGCGATGAATTTAAACAACAGGTGGAAAACACGGAATATGATGTGCTTTTGGCCGGATTCCCCTGCCAAACATTCAGCCGAGTCGGGTTGCAAGAAGGATTTGAGAACGAAGAAAAGGGCAAGATTTTTTTTCATATCTCCGACATTATTAGGAGAACCAGACCGTTTGCTGTGTTTTTGGAAAATGTAGATCGTTTGGTTACTCACGACGAAGGGCGAACATTCAATACCATCATCGAAACGCTTGTAAATGATTTGGGGTACCATGTGATTGGTGTCACAAAAGAAGCGGACGGGACGCCCAAATATGTGCCGAAATCCTTTATTCGTAACTCCCGCGACTTTGGCGTTCCGCAAAATCGCCCTCGTACATATATAATCGGCTTTGATACGGAGCGTTTTGCCCCGGAGAGACTGGCTATGCTGCCAACGGAAATGCCTCGTACCCGAGCGGTTGAGCTATATCATGATTTGAATGATTTGTTGGAGCATGATGTGCCGGCAAGGTATTATATGGCATCGGGATATTTGGAGACACTCGTCAAGCATCGAGAGCGTCAAGAAGGAAAAGGGTACGGATTTGGTTATCGGATTGTAAATGCGGAGGGAATTGAAAGACCTATAGCCAACACATTGTTGGCAACAGGCGGTTCGGGCCGTGAACGCAATTTGATTTACGATCCTAAAGAGGGCATTGCGGGACAGATTATTAAAGGGAAGAAAACCCCTCTCAATGATAAGGGCATTCGTGTTATGACTCCCACCGAGTGGGGGAAACTTCAAGGCTTTATTAACTATGGATTCTTAAACGCTGAGGGTGAGGACAAATTCTCATTCCCCGAGGGGATTCCGGCAGTCCAGCAGTACAAGCAGCTTGGCAACTCCGTCACAATTCCGGTAATTGAAGAGATGGCACGGTTTATGCTTGATTGTTTGGCTATCTTACACGGAGAAGAACCGTAAACGGAGGTGTATGACTGTGACGGCGGAAAAACTGGCAAATGCTATTCTGAAAAAGTGCGATATTTATTATGGTGATGCGCTGATATCGAAGGAAGCAATCATTGAAAAATATCTGTCTTTCTTTGCCGATTCGTTGGTATCAAAGGAGCGAACGGTCAATTTTGCTCTTCATACAGGATCTCTGTGCTTTGATGTTATTTCCGTTGTTGCCGTCGCTTTGGGTTGTCTGTCTTATAACCTGTCTACAAATGACGATATTATCTCTGCCCTACAGATAGACGATATGGTTATGTATAATGGTCAGAGGTATCGCTGGAAAGGTACCAGCGTTGAATACGGTCGGCTTTGTATGGTGATTGAGCAGGACGGGAAAGGAAAAAACGGGAAAACGATCAGCTACCTTCCTCTGGAGAAGAATAAGCATCTGATAAAGCCTTACTACGGCGAGTCGCAGATTACTGACGGACGCGGCATTAGAAAGAAAAAAACAAATCGTGAGGATTTTTTGGCTTTTGTATTTGATGTGGATATGCAAGAAATCCCTACACAGATCGATGTTTCAATCGTTATTGTGGCTGATCGCAACTCATTTGGCGAGATCTACAAACAAGTCCGCATCGTATATGGCGAAGGCAAAGAAGTTGGTTTGTTGGACATTATTCCGGCGGCGTATTACACCGGTAGTGGTGAAGAGTATCAGTTCGGTCTGAATCCGACAAAAGCGGAACCGGTTTTGAAAGTAACCGGTAAAATTTCAACGGCACGGGATTTGGTTCTGGATAGAAACGGAAATAAAGTAGTAGGTCTATTGGTCATCGGTGGCGCGTCTCTAACCGAGAACGGGTCTGAACTTGCCGATTTGCTTCGAAGAAAAGTACTGCGTTTTGCTCATGTTACATCCCCAATCAAAGCCGGGATGGGTGAACATATCTTGGAGATGTATGAGGGTGCTTCCGTATTTGCTTGTACAAAAACCATGCTATCCAAAAGCAATCAAATGATTCGCAACGACAACCCGCTTACCGAAGAACTCCACCGGCAGATTATGAATGTGATACACAATACTGTTACGGCAATTCCCGTAGGTGAAGGTTGGAGTTGGGATGAATACAAAACCATAAAAAATGCGATTTTTGTCATCAAACAGTCCAATTGGAATGATACTGTCAAAGACGACTTCGTGGTGGCTGCGCATGGCCTGCTGAATCTTCTTAATTCCGCAGTTTTTCCGTTAGAAATAATGGAAAACGCCATTTGTAACGGACAGATTAACAAAGCGGTTACTTCACCCTGCGGACGCATTCAGGAATTATGGGATATTGCGGATCAAGCCGGGTCTATGCAAGAACTGTGTATGGTTGTGGCGGATGCGTTGGAACGAAAATATCGTGAACGGTTGAAAATCTGCCCAAAGGCAAATGCCCTGAAGGAATACTTGGACGAACATAAACTCGGCAAGGTTGCAATCATTGTACCAAAGGCATATTATGCCGACTTACTTCGCATGGTATACCCTGAGTACTTTTCTGATGAAAATGTAGTTTGTGTAACTGCAAATCGTTTCGATAGCCAGAAAAAATACGATGCGGTTTTATGTGTCGGAGAACTGAATAATAAGCGGTTTGATCCGTTGCAATGTTTGGCTGCACGTAACATCGATGTCCTTCTGTATGGATGCGAGGAAAAGGTATTTACATTCCGACGAAAGAAATTCGCAAAGTACGAGCGAAAGTTGAATCGAAGAATCGGTGCCACCCATATGGCAGATGAGCCGGAGGAGGATGACTCTTCTCAGGAAATGCAGATGGAAGAGGAAGTACAGCAGTTCTCCGCCCTGGACGAATATATCGAAGCCTTTAATACATTTGATGTTCGCAAATTGGCACAGAGCAGCAGTGCAGGAGGCGCTTATGTCCCGGTGTCCGAAGTTAAACATGTAGGCACTTTTGTTTCGGGAGAACAAATATTCTTCTCCAAGTATTATTCTGCGGTTGTCTTTGACAGTATGGCAGGAAATGTGATTGAAAAGTCCCCGGAGCAATTGCGACCCGGAGATGCGCTGGTGTTTGTTAAGCGTGATGATTACACCAAGAATATTGTTGACTTCATCTATGAGCGTCTGCTCCGCGATGGACGTTTGGGGCAAGGCGCAATTGAGGCTTACGAAAAGTCTCAATATTGGAAAGAAGCCTTGCGGGAGTATAAGGAAACCAATGGTTTTACTTATCGAAAGGTTGCGCAGAAAATGAGAGAGGCCGGAAGCTCTATGCAGGAGGTCACTATTCGGCAATGGCTCATCGATGACAGTCACATTGTCGGCCCCCGTAAAGAACGTACCATGGAGTATATTGCAATCGTAACACAGGATCCTCATCTGCTGGCAGATACTCATGGCTTTTTTGAGGCGTGTGGAGCGGTGCGTCACGACCGGCGAAAGATTCTTGAATTAATCGCAAAGGCTATCAACGATAAACTCAGTGGCAACATACCTGAGGAAGGCAGTGTTCTAAGCATTGTATATGACAATGTGGACAGTCTGTCGGAAACGCTGGAACTTGAGTATATTACGGAACTGGACGAAAGTGTAAATATCAACATCAGTCTGGTGAATACACCCATCACAGAAGCGGAGGTATTGATGTGACAGGCAGTGAAATTAGACAGACAATGATTTCTGCCCGGGAAGAGTATATCGATATAATTAAGGATGAACTTTTAGGACCCGGATCAGAGTTTTCTTTGCCTGACAGAGAGCATGAACTTATTTCCAGCACCCCTACCAGTCGTTATTCCGTTGGCATTCTGTTCCCACAAGGAAATGCTGTCAACCAGGATAATGATGAGACTGTTGAATTGGAGGAACCCGATAATTCGACAGAAAACTCCGGTTCGGCTTCTGTCGAAGATCCGGGTACCGACCCCGTTCAACAGAAGAAACAGAGAACCTATGCATTTGACGAAACTGCCGATGAAAACTTGGACGAAGAAATCGGAATGGCTACACAGTACATGCCTTCGTCCATGGGTATTACATTCATCGCAAGCGGAAATACAAATATCGTCAGGGGAAGTTTGACATTTGCCACATACCGAAATGCCAAAGTTCCGGATTGTATGATTCCCTATCTGCCGGATGATCCTGACACCTATACAGTACCGCCCGAATTGGCTCATTTTATGGAGTATGACAAGGACGCCCATGCGCTGCGGCTGATTTCTTCCGTAACTGCCAAGGAAGCCCGTAGCATTTTTGAGCGCGATACGATTCCGGAAAATGAATTCCACATTCTTCAGAAAATAGTCTACCGTTTTGTTGACTACTGTGCAATGGGGTATGTGCGAGTTCCGCATGAAATTCCGGAATTTGTGCTTGACTTTAGCCATGGGGATTATGCCGATGACGAAGCCAACCACAACCTGGATGGCACTGATGCAAAGCTGGTGGCTTTGAGACGGAAAATTGGAGATAATTTGTGGTCAATTACCGTTATGTTGGTGAACAACTGGAAGGAATCTCCCGTGAAAGCAAATCGTTGCATTTTCCAGGCCAAAATGAAAGTATCCTCTGAGAATAATGATTTCGTTTTTGTAGAAAGCAATCCCAACGCGGATGTAACCGCGATGGATTCGGAAGAGCAATCGCTGGATTTGTTGTACCGTCACAAAAAAATATACGGAACCGGCTTGGGTACATCCGTAGACTGGGAAATCGATGCGTCTGGAGTTGGGGCCATATGGAACGATTTCTTACCGATAATCGAGATTCCGTCGATGAGTTTTTCATTGCCTCAGAACGACCTTATCAAAGACGAAGAATTGTCCATGAAGTATTTGTCCGACCTTGATCCATCCGACAGAACTACCAAACTTGCATCCATGCGGAACCTGGTCGACCTGTATAAAAATTGGGTTGATAGTCTGGAAAAGGTGGCTGACACACTCGATCCCAGATATGTATCTGCTGCCGCCAATAATATCCGTGAATGTAAACGCGCATATAAGAGAATGTATGCCGGCATTGATACTCTGGGAAAAAATGACAACGCGTACAAAGCCTTTCTGTTGGCAAATCGTGCAATGTTTATGCAGAGAATTCATATTGCGATGCAGGGAGATATGGCCAAAACCAACGCCGATCGTTACCCGGGGGACGAAGAAATTGCAGATAGGCTTTATGGCATGGATTACAGCCAGGAGAGCGACAGCAATTGCAAATGGAGACCTTTCCAGATAGCATTTTTACTGATGGATGTCAACTCTATAACTGATGATGAATCTCCGGAGCGGAGTATCGTTGATTTGATATGGTTCCCTACCGGTGGCGGTAAAACCGAGGCATACCTTGGACTGACTGCGTTTACAATTTTCTATCGCAAGCTGGCACACCCCAAAAACTCCAACGGCACGGCTGTTATTATGCGTTATACTCTCCGTCTTTTGGCGGCACAGCAGTTTACCCGTGCAGCGACACTTGTTTGTGCTTGTGAGTATATTAGACAAGATTGTTCCCAAAAGAGACATAAGTACCCTGCCTACCCTCTAGGAAAAGAACCCATCACAATTGGTCTCTGGATTGGTGGATCGCATATTCCCAACAAAAATGTTGGAACCGGTGAGCGTTCAAATAGTGCGGAGTACCATTTGGGAAAGCTGCAGAGTGTGAGCAGTCCATATTATGTTCGTAATGAAAAAGAACGTCATAATAAGTTTCAAGTGCTGAAGTGTCCGTGGTGCGGAACAAAGATGGTCAAGGATGATAAAAATGGACGTCTGGTTGGAGAATGGGGCTATAACATGAGCGGTAAACATTTTTATATGTTCTGCCCTCATGAAGACTGTGCTTTTACAAAGAGACTTCCTATTCAAATTATCGATGACGAACTTTACGAAACACCTCCGACATTGTTATTTGGTACGGTGGACAAATTTGCTATGCTTCCTTGGGACGGACGAATCGGTGCTTTCTTCGGCATCGGAAAAGATAATCGCACTCCGGAACTAATTATCCAGGACGAGCTGCACTTGATTTCGGGTGCATTGGGTACGGTGGTTGGCCTTTATGAAACCGCAGTGGACGCAATTTGCGGTCAAAAGGGCGTGTATCCCAAAGTCATTGCTTCCACCGCTACAATTCGTAGAGCAAAAGAGCAGTGTTCCGTGCTGTATAATCGTGAAGTTGTGCAGTTCCCGGCTCCCGGCTTGGATGCGGAGGACTCTTTCTTTGCAAAAGAGTCTGTAATTGATTACGAAAAGGGTGTTTACGGACGTAAATATGTAGGTATTATGCCTTCCGGAAAAACCAAGGCTATGATGGAAATCCGTGCTATGGCTGCGCTTATGCAGAAGGTATACACCATGGATCTTCCGGAAGAGGTTAAAGACAAGCTGTGGACATTGACGGTATATTTTAACAGCTTGAAGGATTTGGGCAAGGCTTCAACTCTGGTGGACGATGACGTAAAGGATTTTATCATTCGTACGGCAAATCGTATGTTTACGGGAAGAAGGCTTATCGTCAGTGCGGACGAACTTACCAGCCGTGTTTCCACCACGGAATTAAATGAGACATTGGATAAGCTGGAAAAGATCGAGTATTCCAAAGAAAATGAAGCCGCCAAGCGATATGCTTCTAACGTGCTGCTTGCCACAAACATGATCTCCGTTGGCATTGACGTTGCACGATTGAATGTTATGTTGATGATCGGACAGCCCAAACTTACCAGTGAATATATCCAGGCCTCCAGCCGAGTGGGACGTTCCTTCCCCGGTGTAGTCTTTGTGCAGTACGATGCCACAAAGAGTCGCGACCGCTCCCATTATGAACGATTCCGCTCTTACCACGAATCTTTCTATCGCTTTGTAGAGCCGACCGGAGCGACTCCGTTCTCTCGTCCAGCACGTGAACGGGCCTTACATGCTGTGCTTATTTCGATGATGCGCCAAATGGCCGGAATGAGCGAAGATAAGGATGCCATTAACTTCGATGAGGAGTACTTTGCGGAAACAATAAAGAAAATCGAAACATTTGTCATAGACCGGGTGACCGGAATTAACGAACGCTCCGAGGGGCAGGCAAAGGACGATGTAGATGAAATCCGAACGGAGATCAAGGAGTTCTTCGATCTTTGGCAGTCCTACGTGGATGAATGCAACGGAGAAAATCCGTCTGTCCCGTTGTATTTTGGGCGCAAGTTCATGGTCAATCCGCCTGCGGGAGATACGCGTCGATTGCTCAAACAATACAATTCCGCAGGAAAGGACAATGCCATCGAAACTTTGACCTCAATGCGAAATGTGGATACCCCGGTATTGGGTAGTATTGTAGTTTGGGGGGATAACAATGTCTGAACAAGTGAAGACAAAGATAGAACTGAATAAAGTTACCCACTCCGTTCGTGCCGCTCAGGCAGTTTTGCAATATGGCGTAGGTGCTATGGTGGACTTTCCGGATCAGACGTTGGTTACTGCTGCGCCGGAGTTCTGGAGCGGCATGAGTAGGATCTATGATGATCGTTTTGCCAAAGCTCTGGGTGTGGACTACTTTGCGTTACCCACCAATATTGCGTATTCCCGTTTTCCTGAATGGTATTTCTGCCCTAAGTGCCGAAGATTCCAGCCATTAAAAAACTGGATGGCCGAGTACAGGAAAAACGCCAAGGCAAAAACGCTTGAACGGGATGAGTATATGGTTGAGCATAGGCAATGCCCCAAGTGCCGCCAGGATTTGGTCGTGGCGCGTATTGTCACGGTGTGTGAAAGCGGTCATTTGAATGATTTCCCTTGGGTAAAGTGGGTGCATGCAAAGGCCAAGAAACCGATTTGCGGAAATCCGGAGTTGAAGTTTAAGACCGGCGCATCCGGAACGGAAGGGCTTGAGGGCTTGAGCGTAAGTTGCTCCTGTGGTGCTATCGCTACATTAAAGGGTGCCTTTGATAAGGATTGCTTTCAAAAGCTGGACGAAGACCTGGGGACCAATCGATTCAGATGTGATGGAAATCATCCGTTTCGACATACCAAAGATAAGTGTGTTTGCTATCCCAAAACCGTGCAGAGAGGTGCATCGTCCGTTTACTTCCCCGTGGTGCATAGTTCGTTGGTTATTCCCCCGTATGCAGATAAGTTGAATGCAAAAATTGAGCAAAGCAAAGCTTATGATGATTGCATGACCATTATCAGCGATGAGGACCCTGAGGAAAGGATCGCTACAATAACCCGGCGTTTGCCGAAGTGGGTGGATAAAATTGCGCTTGAAATCGGTGCGCCCCGTGCAGAAGTGGAGAAAATCCTGATTCGCAAATGGTTGGAGCCGATGCCCGAAAATGTAGATGTGACCAGTATTCAGTATCGTGTGGAGGAATATACCGCATTGTCTGGAGAAGTAGGCGCAGCCGGCTCGGGGTTGGGCGATTTCTCTCGTGAAGAAATGGACATTTCCGAGTATGATCTGCCTCATATTAAAGCCATTTCCCTCGTCGACAAAGTGCGTGTAGTAAATGCATTGATTGGGTTTTCCAGAATTCAGCCGGCAATGACCAGTAATGATGTCGGTTTTGTAGATGTAAAGGAACCCGATACTCGGTGGTACCCTGCTTATGAAGTACGTGGTGAAGGCATCTTTATCGAGTTCAACCAAGAAGATATCGATAGCTGGATTGAAGCCCATCCGGCAGTCGTTGAGAGAGCCGCTAGGCTGAACCACAACTATGCGACATCGTTTATCGGGAAGAATCATCCACGCACGATAACGCCCAAATTCCTTATGTTGCACACGCTATCTCACCTGCTAATTTCTCAGCTGAGTTTTGAGTGTGGATATAGCATTGCTTCTCTGAGTGAACGCCTATACTGCGCCGAGGAATCCGACGGAAAAAAGATGGCGGGTATTTTCATCTATACTGCCAGTGGCGATGCGGAAGGTACATTGGGTGGACTGGTTCGCCAAGGCAGACCGGATGCATTCCCCAGGATTCTCAGAAAAGCAATTGCAAACGCAAAGACTTGTTCAAATGACCCGGTATGTATCATGAGCAGGGGTCAGGGACGCGATTCTTTGAATCTGGCGGCATGCCACGCATGCGGCTTATTGCCGGAAACATGCTGCGAGGAGAGAAATGCATTTCTGGATCGTGGCGTAATCGTTGGTACATATGAAAACCCGGAAATCGGTTTCTGGAATGATATCGGGTGAAAACGTGCCAATCCAGAGTGATGAATCTTTTGGATAAGTTGAACGGAGACTATAGCGGAATTGTAAAACATGGATTGCACAGGGAGGACGTAAATGCTTATAGACAGAATAATGCGTTACTGTGACAATGAATATCAAACGACGCATGCAGGTTTTCGGTGTGTAGACTGTAAGCGTGAGGAAGGGTGCTCCGGGAGCTGTAAGAACTGTCTTGAAGAAGTTCACTATCCCTCAAGGCATCCGAATGGGAAGAAAGTATACGATTGTCCTCATCTGATAAACTTTTATGTCTGCGATTACACATACAAATATACCACGGAAATTTGTCGGCTTATGCAGAAAAGCGACGTGCTCAGCCAGCTATCTCAATATCGAGTGTTTTCCATTGGTTGTGGTGGGTGCCCAGACTTAATGGCGTTTGAATCTTACATAAGAATAAACAATTTTGATAAGACAGTTGAGTACCGTGGCATCGATAAAAACCCTCTGTGGAAACCCGTACACGACCAGATAAGCCAATATGGTTCGGATATTATTACCTACATAAACCTGTCAACGGAAGATGTATTTGAGTTTCTTGAACAGTTTACCGTATGTGATATTAATGTGGTAGTGTTGCAATATATCATTTCCGCACTTTACGCTACGGAAGGACGGAGTGCGGTTAACAGACTTTTTGACTTGGTTGTGGAAAGCATCGTAAAAGCAAGGGATGAGACGGAACCGTTCGTACTCCTTATCAACGATGTTAATAGCATTAATCTGGGAAGAGATATGTTCCTCAATCTGCGGGATAAACTGCGGGACGCTGGACTCCATGGGGAATGTAAACCTTACTACTTTGACCGCAATATTCAACACGAAAGTCAAAGATATGGCACGAAACATGAGAAAAGCAATGCAATGACACCAACAATAGCACAGAGATACCAGGATTATGAGCCATGGAAATTTTGTACAAGTGCTCAGTTGTTGATAGAGATAGGGGTGAATGAAGAGTGATTATTAGTGCAAGCAGACGTACGGACATCCCTTCGTATTATGCAGATTGGTTTTATAACCGAATCGAGGAGGGATATGTTTGCGTTCGTAATCCGATGAATGTTCACCAAATCAGCAGAATATCCTTGTCCCCGGATGTAATTGACGGTATAGTTTTTTGGACAAAAAATCCTCGCCCTATGATGGATCGACTGGACTTTCTCAGGGACTATATGTATTACTTTCAGTTTACGATTAATTCGTATGGTCAGGATATAGAAGCAAATATTCCCAGCAAGAATAATATTATTATTCCCACTTTCCGGAAACTTTCCGATATGATTGGCTCCGAACGAGTCATTTGGCGGTATGATCCAATTCTCCTCACGGAGAAATGCAGCATTGATTACCACATTCGTTATTTCGAGGAGATCGCAAAACGACTCTCTGGTTATACGGAAAAATGTATTATCAGCTTCGTTGACTTATATCGTAATACGAAAAACAATACAAAAGATTTGGGATTATTACCGTTAGAAACCGCAGCAATGTATGAGATTGCGTATAGAATGTCTGAAATTTCTCTGAAATACGGAATAAAAATGGAGTCCTGTGCGGAAAAAATAAATTTGGAGCAATTTGGCATCAAGCATGGACATTGCATTGACTGTTCACTGTTTGAGAGACTTCTAGGGTGCAGACTTGACCTTGACAAAGATAAGAACCAACGGGAAGAGTGTGGATGCATGGCGAGTATCGATATCGGTATGTATAACACCTGTAAAAATGGATGCAAATACTGTTATGCAAATTATAGTGCCAATACGGTAGCCAAGCATTATGCCGCGCATAATCCGACATCTCCTCTGATAAGCGGAGTAATTGAAGATGAAGATGTGGTCAAAGACCGCGTTGTAAAATCCTGCAAAGATTGTCAGATGAATTTGTTCTGAGAAAATTTTAAGTGCCATGCATTGGCGGACAGCCGATGCATGGCATCCTTCAGTTAACAATCACTTCCGCGATGCCGCCGCAAAAACGATGCCGCGGTCGATGGTACCGCGCCAAAGTTTTTCATCGCATCCCGGTGATGGTGGTCAGTTCCTCTTCCAAAGCCTGAATATCTTCATCAATGAAGTCCTTGTCCGTGAGCATCTGCTGTGTATAGCGGAGCTGGTCGATGGCGGCATTCCGGTCGAAATGCTGCACAGGCAATGAACGAGAATGTAAAAGACAGCATGCTTTGCGAATGGAATCAACTGCATATGGAACTGGAGCAGTTGGACTTTTATATGGGCTTACTGAAGAAGGAACAACAGGAAATCCTGAGGCTCAGTTACATAGAAAGAATGACCTGGCAGGAGATGGAACGAGAAACCGGGTATTCCCGCCGGACGTTGGTTCGCCGGCGGAACGAGGCAATTGAGCGGCTGACAGAGATGTATAACTACACCAGCAATCTCACAAGTAAGTAACGCAAAAAAGGGGTGCCCTCCAATCACGGAGGACACCCTTTCTATGCTCAGGTGGATCTACGCCGCTTTGCGAAAGCGGAGGTTTCTGGCCCGGAGGGAAAGCTCCTGGGACAGGAATTTCAGGGACGCGAATTCGTCGTCGAGGCCGTCCAGTTCGCGGCGGAGGATCTCCTCGTAGTGCCGCTTTTTCTGCTCCAGGGTTTCAATCTTCAGGACCCAGCGTTCCATGATGGCGGGGCTGGGGCTGTTGCTCTGGATAAGGTAATCGGCCCGTTCCTGGTATTCGGCGATCTCCTTCTTCACGGCCAGATAGAATTCTTCCGTCATCTTGTCGCGCTGCTTGGCATCGTCGATGATATAGAAGCTGTTGAACGTCAAAGGCGTTTCGTGGCGGTTCAGAACGCTGAGCTGTTCCAGAAAGCTTTCCAGGACGTCCACCTTCTCCATATACTGCCGGGGGACAAAATACAGATAGCCGGTGGAACTGACCTTGGTTGCCTCCAAAGAGCGCAGATATGCCTGACAGATGGTTTCGATCTGCCGCCGGTTGGCGCAACGTTGGTAAAGCTCAAACAGTTCCTCGGCCCTCTGGCAATAGGTCACTGCATCAATGTCGGCGTCAAAGCCGATATTTTCATATCCGAACCGATTGTCGCTGCGGTCGTAGTAGATGTTTGCCAGCTTTTCATACCGGTTGGTCTTTTGGTTCAATGTCTCCTTGACCAGTTCCCGGGATAAGAGGTCCGGGGCCCGTTCGTTGTCGCGGCAGTAAACCGCGTAGATCTGCTGCGCATCCTTATGGCCGATGACCAGCCGGTCCTTGATGTCTCCGGTGGCGCTGCGGAAGGCGTCAGATGCAGAGACGCGCTTTCCGCCGGCATAGGGGATTCCCAACTGCTCGCAGAGCTGGAGCAGCGGCTCTTTTTCCACAAGGATGTTGGAAAGCGAGAAATACAGGAACTTGCCCA
>JBJDYH010000111.1:0-3505 GCA_051867135.1 Faecousia sp.
CGATGCCCACATCGGCCCGTTGGGGTGTTACGGATTCGCCGCAGTTCCGTAGAAGTATTGTCGTGCCTTCTGCGGGGCGATGTGGGCATCGCCCCCTACATTCACCCAATTCACACCCCGGTAAATTCCGATTTATCGCAGGAGCTGTAGGTGCTGCAAAGAAAAATGAGCCACACTTCGCAATGAAGTGTGGCTCAACTTAATTATTTCCACAGGCCGTTGGGGTAGAGGCCCTGGTCGGTAAGCGCTTTCAGGGCGGCGACTACCAAGGGCTTGTCGGCGGCGTAAGTAACGCCGTACCACTTGTCGGCGGAGGACAGAACCTGAACGCTGGCCTTGTCTTCCGCCAGAAGCTGGCCAACAATGGTGGGGAGCAGGAACTCCTTCTTGGCGGGGTTCTGGGGAACTTCCTTTTCCAGGAACGCGGGGAAACGCGCTTCCAGAGCATCCAGGAAGCCGGGGGTAAAGCCGAACATATTCATGGACACCAAGGTATCGGGGCCAAGGTCAGTCCAGTTCTCGCCGTCCTCGGTAAAGTGGATGCCGCCGTCGTACTTTTCAATCCGCAGACGCTCCACAATGGCGGTAAGGTAGCCCTCGTCATTGGTTTCGCATACGCCCCGGGCAACGCTGCCGTGGTCGGAAACGGTATTGCGCAGGTAGTAGCCCACCATACAGTAGTTGCCCTTGGTAGTATCTTCCCGGTTCACAAGGGCGTTGTAGATGGTGCGGTAGGCGGACTTGCCGTAGTAATCGTCGGCGTTGATGACTGCAAAGGGAGCGCCGTCAATTTCCTCCCGGGCGCAGAGCACGGCATGGCCGGTACCCCAAGGCTTGGCACCCCGGACTTCCGGCACGGTAAAGCCCTCAGGAAGCAGCTTGTCCTGCTCCTGATAGGCGTAGCGGATCTCCATGGGGCATTTCTCCAAGCGCTTGCCCACAGTCTCCATAAAGTCCTTGCGGATGGCTTCTTTGATGATGATAACGGCAGTACGGAAGCCTGCCTCGTAAGCGTCATACAGGGAGAAATCCAAAATCGCTTCCCCTTGGCTGCCTACGGGGTCGATTTGCTTCAGGCCGCCGTAACGGCTGCCCATGCCGGCGGCCATAACCACCAGAACCGGATTTTTTGTCATAAGACGATACCTCCTAAAGTTTTAATATATACATGATATGTATATCGGTTTTCATTAGCTGCCTGATAAATTGGAATTTAGCGCCGCACCATAATAATGTGTGTAGGGGCCGATGCCCACATCGGCCCGTTGGGGTGTTACGAATTTGCCGCAGCTGCGTAGAAGCATTGTTCTGCGTCCTGCGGGGCGATGTGGGCATCGCCCCCTACGGTCGCCCAACCCACACACCGGTAAATTCTAATTTATTGCTTTGCTGAGGAAGTCTATCAGCATAATACATTATAAAGAATTTCCGGCAAATAAACAAGAGGGAAAAGGGCAAAACCTGTAAATTTGTCAGCAATTTAGAGCTTCCCCAGGGACAGGCAGATTTGGTCTTTGTTCAGCCCATCCCAGCGGAAATGGGGGATGAGTTCTTGGGCGCTGATGTCCTCCACCCGGTCAATCAGCCCGGCGGTGTGGGCGAGGATGCCCAAAAGATGTTCCGCTCTCATGGTTTTTTGAAGCTGCCCCAAGTCCATATCCTTATCCCGCTTGCTTAAGCGCCGCCCATCCGGGGCGACCAGCAGGGGAACATGACCGTATTTGGGGCTGGGGAAGCCGAAAAGCTCCTGCAAATACATCTGCCGGGGGCTGGAAGCCAGCAAATCCACTCCCCGCACCACCTCCGTAACCCCGGCTTCCCCATCGTCTACCGTGACGGCAAGCTGGTAGACATACACCCCGTCGGCCCGGCGCACCACAAAGTCGCCGCATTCCGCCGCCAAATCCTGAGAAAATGGGCCTTGGGCCATGTCCACCAGAGAATAGACCTTTTGGGGAACCTGTACCCGCCAGGAAAACTTGTCCCCCTTGGCGGCCCGCTCCTCCGGGGATAAATTGCGGCAGGTTCCGGCATAGACATAAGTGCCGTCAGACAGGTGGGGGGCGTTGACGCTGTGAAGCTGGCTGCGGGTGCAGTAGCAGGGGTAAAGCAAGCCCTTTTGGGCGAGAATGTCAAAATAGCGGTCATAGACTGACCCGCGCCGGGACTGGGGCGGGGTTTCCTCGTCCCAAGTCAGGCCCAGCCAGAGAAGGTCTTTGCGAAGGGTTTCCGCAAACTGGGTGCTGGTGCGCTGGGTGTCCAAATCCTCCATGCGCAGCACCATTTTGCCCCCCTGACTGCGCACGGAAAGCCACGCAATCAGCCCGGCAAACACATTGCCAAGGTGCATCCGCCCGGAGGGAGTGGGGGCAAAGCGGCCGATACATTCTCCCATAGCTTTACACCCAAAAACGCAGAAGCCAATAGGCTACCAACCCTAAAATTCCCAGCATCAGGCCGATGCAGGTAAGGGCAAGGCCGGTGAGACTGTCTTTTTTGGGGGAGTCCAGCAGGTCGCCGCTGTAGTCTTCCAAATCCTCCTCGCAGCTATCCGCGTTATAGATGTCCGGGTCTTCCTCTGCGTCATAGAAATCCTCATCCAAGTCGTCGTAATCCTCAAAAACATCCTCCCCATTCTCTTCTTCCAGAAGGGCTTGGGTCATTTCTTCTAAAGCTTCGTCTCGGTCTTTGAACATAGAATTACCTCCTTTTCCGGGTGTTTCCCGGCAGCGTAAGCGCCCAGCCGGTTAGCCCAGCGCTCAGGATAGAACCAGTAGTAAGAGCGGTTTCGCTTTTGCCGATACCGCCGAAACAGGGGCAGCCCCGCCCAGAGCAGGGAGGGCAGGCCGATTACAAAGAAAAACAGGGGGCCAAGGATGATGGACTGGATGCTGTGCCCGTATTCGTGCACCAGAATTTCCCTGTCGGCATCCCGGCTCAAAAACAGAAACATTCCCAGCCCCGCGCTACCGGGAAATGCCCAGCGCTTGACCATAGCCCCGTGAAACCGAGGCTCTGCTTGCCCCTTGCAGCATAGCCACAGGGCAAGCCCCACTAAATTTTGGGGCAGCCCCCAAGTCCATTGCAGCAAACAAAAGAAAAACAGCTTCATAGGCTTTCCTCCCCCCCTTTCGGCGTTATGGAATCGGCATTCCCCCGCAATACGATAAATTGGAATTTAACGCCGGGTTGAATACCCGTAGGGAACGGCCCATGTTGCCGTTCCGTACCGCCGCACCTTGTTTTCTGCGGAGGTAGATTTTAGGTTTCGGGCCGGTCAAGACCGGCCCCTACAATGGTGCGGTTATGCACCAGCCCTCTGTAGGGGCGGGTCTTGACCCGCCCGTTTGGTACGGTGGTGGATTTGGGCTTTCGGACGAGCAATGCTCGCCCCTACGATAGGACTACAACCCAATCTGTAGGGGCCGATTGAGAACATCGGCCCGTTGAGGTGTTACGGATTCGCCGCAGTTCCGTAGAAGCATCGTCGTGCTTTCTGCGGGGC
>JBJDYH010000112.1:0-15880 GCA_051867135.1 Faecousia sp.
GAAGCTGAATATGGGGCTGGAATATGACCTCGCCACCGGGCAGATCCAGCTGCAATCCTCCGTCAATTCCGTGGTGGACGCAGCCTATTTTGGACTTGCCAGATTCATGGCGGTAAACGCCAACGCCCTGGATGACTACGGCGGTAAAACCAATATTGCGTTCTGTCAGGCGTGCGGAAAGGCGTTTATCAAGCGGGGTAACCGGCAGAAATACTGCGGTACGCTGGAATGCCAGAGCGTGAGGAACAAACTCAAGTCCAAGGAGTATTACTACCGAGAGAAAGCAAAGGGTAAAACGAAATAAGTGCTGCGCTCTGACTCCAGGGGGGAACCGAATCTCTACGCCCTTTCACAGAAAGACCGGCGCAGGGTTTCACGCAAATTTTTGCGGAATTCGCAAGGGGGGATACCCCAAAAACGAGAAACGGCTGACTGTACAAGCAAATTATCGGAGTGGATATGCCAAAAGGTAGCGAAATCACACTTGGATATGTGCATGATTGGCACAGAGTTGAAAGGCGAAATGCTGCGATTTCTGTATCTTACCGCAAGCATGAGTTCAACTATTTCGTTATACAATCGCACGATCTTGCGACAGCATCTTGAAAAAACTGAATGATTGTGCTAAAATGGATGATAATTCATCCTATGCGTAATTTGTCGGGAGGTTATACTATGGCCGTTTCATACAACAGACTGTGGAAACTACTGATTGACAAAAAAATGAGCAAGGCGGATCTCCGGAAACAAGCTGGTCTTGCCCCCAATACCATGACGAAACTCCGCAGAGACGAGCCGGTTGCGATGGTGGTTCTGGAAAAGATATGTGCTACGCTTGATACAGACTTCGGAGATATTGTGGAGTACATAAAAGAAACTCAGTGATCTGAGAGAAAAATTTTTCCTGTGCGGATATGTGTCCGCTTTATAGTTCTTATTAAGTAATATTATTTATGTAATGATAGATGAGGTGGGACCTATGGCGAAGTTTTTGGATTTGTTCGCCGGTGCTGGTGGACTGTCTGAGGGCTTTATCCAGGCGGGATACACTCCGGTTGCCCATGTGGAAATGGATGTAGCAGCGTGTTATACGCTGAAAACACGTGCGGCATTTCATTGGCTGAAAGCCAACGGAAACTTGGAAGTATACAACCAGTATCTGCGTGGCGAAATCAAGCGGGATGAATTTTACGCACATATTCCTGAGAAAGTTCTGAATTCTGTACTGAATTACGAAATCTCAAATGATACGATTCCGGAAATCTTTGAAAAAGTGGACCATCTTCTTGGCGGAGAAGAACTGGATCTCATTATTGGTGGCCCACCCTGCCAAGCTTATTCTCTGGCTGGGCGCTCCAGATCAGAGACAAAAATGGTGGGCGACAAGAGAAACTATCTGTACAGGCATTATGCGGAGTTTCTCCGTAAATATCGCCCCAAGTACTTTGTGTTTGAAAATGTTCTGGGCCTACTTTCTGCAAAAGACGAAGATGGTTCCCGCCATTTTGATAATATGCTGAAACTGTTTAAGGAATACGGCTACAGCACAGAGTTTCGACCACTGAACGCATCTGATTACGGTGTCCTGCAAAACAGGAAAAGGATCATCCTGATTGGTAAAAGAGGTGAATATACTGGCTTTTACCCCAATATTCCCAAGGAGGTTTTTCAGTACAAGGTTGGTGAATTGTTTTGTGATCTTCCTTCCATTCATGCCGGTGAAGGAGTAATTACTCCCGTTGCAACAAAACCTTACTCGGGAAAATACCTGTTCATTTCCGGAATTAAAGAAAGTGATGGGGAAGCGGTTACATTCCACCAGGCAAGACCCAATACAAATCAGGATCTGGAGATTTACCGGATTGTAGTGGAAGCATGGAATAAAAACAGATCCCGGGTAGCCTATACAGATCTTCCGGAGCATTTGAGAACGCATAAAAATACGTCCTGTTTTTTGGACCGTTTCAAAGTTGTCGCAGGAAATCTGAACTGTGCCCAGACAGTAGTTGCACACATCAGCCGTGATGGCCATTACTATATTCACCCGGACATCAGGCAAAACCGATCCATAACGCCCAGAGAAGCAGCAAGAATTCAGACTTTCCCAGACAGCTACTATTTTGAATCTGTCACGGGAAAGCCGTCCAGAACACTTGCATATAAGCAGATCGGAAACGCCGTGCCTGTGCGGCTGGCGTATAACATTGGAAAGGCATTGATGGATTGCTTTAATGCTGAAAACAGCGAGGAGTAAATCCATACGCATCCAGCCGAACTATACAGAAATATGAGGTGAGCATTGTGCAAGAGAAAATCGTAATGCCGTATGCACCGATTTTGGTTGAGTCTACAAGATCGATCGGCTATTCCTTTGAAGCGGCCGTAGCGGATATTATTGACAACAGCATTAGTGCTTCTGCAACAGAAGTTCGGATATGCTTTTCTTCCCGGGATCCTCAGTGGCTGTGTATTGAAGATAACGGCTGGGGGATGACTCCTGTCGAACTGGAAAACGCAATGCGGTATGGCAGTCAGAGTTCTACCGATGTCCGCAGAAAAGACGATTTGGGTCGTTTTGGCTTGGGGTTGAAAATGGCATCCTTGTCTCAATGCAGGAAGGTAACTGTTATGACCAAGAAAGATGGTGTCACTTGTGCAGCTTGCTGGGATTTGGATTACATCATTCAACAGAAGAACTGGTCTTTACAGTTTTATTCAGAAGAAGAGCTTGAGGATATGCCTGGGTATCTCTATCTGAAATTGAAAGATTCCGGAACTGTAGTTGCTTGGGAGCGGTTTGATCGTTTGAAACAGGGCGCGGCTCAAATAACAAAGGCGTTTGATGAAAAAATCGAATTGACCAGAAAGCATATTTCTCTGGTTTTCCATCGTTTTTTGAATGACGAAAATCCAAAATCCCGTATTATGATGTATTTCAATGGTGAGGTTGTTAAGGGGATTGATCCGTTCTTGACCAAGCATCCGGCTACACAGCCCCTCAGTGAACAGGTTCTGAGAATCGCTTCGGAGGAGATTCGTGTAAAGCCCTATGTTCTGCCGTATATCAGTAAGATGTCCAAGCAGGATATAGCCGCTATCGGCGGTAAAGAGGAGCTGCGGCAACAACAGGGGTTTTACATATACAGAAATAAACGGCTGATTATATGGGGAACCTGGTTCCGGTTGATCAAGCATAACGAACTGGGCAAGCTGGCAAGAGTAAGGGTGGACATCCCAAATTCACTGGATTCCATCTGGGAAATTGATATCAAGAAATCCAGAGCATCCCTTCCCCATTTCATAAAAAAGAACCTTGTTGACATTGTGGAAAACACTGTCGGCAGGAGCGAGCGGGTGTATAAGTACCGTGGCAGAAATGTCCAGACGGACAATCTTGTCCATGTCTGGAATCCCATTGATGACCGTGGTAGATTCCAGTATCAGATCAACAGGGAATTGCCTGTAATTAAAATGCTGGAAGCCAATCTTACTGAAGGTGGAGAAGCTATTCTGGACGCCTTTATTAAGATGCTGGAAGATGCATTTCCTTACTCGGATGTTTACTATCGAATGGCAAAAAGCGAGGCTAATGTTACCGAAGGCGCGCTCGATACAAGCGATGTATATAGCATGGCCGAGCAGATGGTACATCAGGTTGAGGAGATGGGACTGGATGTAAATGCGTTCCTGAAGACAATGGACAGAATGGACTTCTTTGTGAAATATCCAACTGTAGTTGCCCAGATCAGAGAGGTGTATGGGAATGACTGATAATCAAAAAAACATTATTGGCTCCATATTGATGAATATGAGCAATAACACTCAGCCAATCACGGAAGAAATGATTGAAAAGCTGGTGGATATGAATGACTCCATGAATGCCATGATGTATGGAACCCCACCCCTCACACCAGAAGAGCGTACCCAGGTAATCGCTGAACTCCATGCAAAATTATTCATAAGAATTGACAGGGGACATTTTGTCAAGGAAAAGGACCATAATCCTTGGTATATGGCAGCAAAAGCCGGACTGCCTTCCAAATTCTGGGACAGATACAGACTTTACTTGCTGAAGGAAAAGCATTGGAACGGTGATACCGTCAATGAGCTGGACAAGACTACCGATGAAGTAATGGATCTGCTCGGAAATCCTGGACAGAGCGAGGGATTTATGCGCCGTGGTCTGTGTATTGGTGATGTTCAGTCTGGCAAAACGTCTACATACATCGGCCTTATCAATAAGGCGGCGGATGCGAACTATCGTGTAATTATTCTGCTCACAGGCACAATCGAAAAACTCCGCAGACAGACCCAGCAGAGAATTGACGAGGGCTTTATTGGATTGGACAGTTATGCCTTCACACTTGAGCGGGACAATGTGAAGGTCGGTGTGGGTGCCATTGATGAAAGTACCAGTGGCTGGGCAGTCACCTCTACAACCAGTGACTTTAATGCCGCAACGGCAAAAAAAGTGGTTGGTCAGCTTGCAAATATCAGCGCTCCTGTCATTTTTGTTTTGAAGAAAAATAAAAGCGTGCTGGAAAAGCTGGAACATTGGCTTCGGTTTTATAATGCAAACAAAACCACAAAGAAAATCGATTTACCTATGCTCCTTATTGATGATGAAGCGGACAACGCCTCTGTGAATACAAAAGCAGATGATGTGACAGCAATCAATAAGGGTATCCGGAAACTACTGGCATTGTTTGAAAAGGCCAATTATGTAGGCTTTACCGCAACACCATATGCCAATGTCTTTATTGATCCGGATTCCGAAGAGGAAATGTTGAAGCATGACCTATTCCCCAGAGATTTTATTTATGCTTTGGAAGCACCGTCCAATTACATCGGAGCCCGGACGATTTTTGGAGAAGACGCTCCATATGGTTATATGCTGGAATCCAACGATGACTGTGAGAATGCTCTGCCTATCGTGCATAAAAAGGAAGACGTATTGCAATTTATTCCCGAAAGCCTGAAGGAGGCTCTTGCAGCGTTTTTTATTGCCAATGCGGTACGGGATCTGCGTGGCGATACCAAGTCCCATCGGACTATGATGATTAACATCTCCAGATTCATTGCGGTACAAAACCAAATCACAAAAGTTGTGGATGGGTATGTCCGGGACTGGAAGCGTGAAATCCACAATTACTATCTTACGGGAGAAGAAGCG
This sequence comes from Faecousia sp., assembly GCA_051867135.1. GTDB lineage: Bacteria > Bacillota > Clostridia > Oscillospirales > Oscillospiraceae > Faecousia. The sequence continues at coordinate 5,174 of JBJDYH010000112.1, forward strand.
CTCCAGTATGAGTCATTCTCTTTCATCAAGAAGGTTTTTGATAAGTATTTCAAGCATTTTGCAGATGACCCTGCGTTCTCCAAGCTGAAGCACTTTACTTGGGAACAGATCCAAGAGGTGCTGTATCCTGCAATTTCCCGTATTGAGGTTCGCACCATCAACGGCGGCAACGCTCCCAAAAACCTTGATTATGAGCATTATGAAGTAGCTCCCGATGACATCGGTCTGCGACTGATTGCTGTCGGTGGTCTGAGCTTGTCCAGAGGTTTGACTCTGGAAGGTCTGTGTACCAGTTATTTCTATCGGAATTCTTCCATGTACGATACCCTCATGCAGATGGGCCGTTGGTTCGGATATCGGGGCAACTATCAAGATATGTGCAAAATTTGGATGCCCGAGTTGTCTATGGCATGGTACAGCTATATTTCTGCTGCAACTGACGAACTGCGTGCGGAAGTCCACCGTATGCAAAATGAAAACATGACACCGAAAGACTTCGGTTTGGCAGTTCGGTCAGATATCCAAGGCTTGCTGGTAACTGCAAGGAATAAGATGCGCTCTGCCAGAGACTATGAAACGGTTGTTAATTTCAGTGGCGAAGTTGTTGAAACCAAATATGTACATAGCACAAGGGATGTTCTACTCCGCAACTATGAAGAAACTGAAACATTCCTTCTGCAGTTGCAAGATACCTACCCAATTCATAGAAATGATCCCAGCCTTGCAGTAAAGCATCCTCAGATACTGAATGTAAAGAAAGAGGCCGTTCTTGAATACCTTCGTGGATTCTCTGCGCATACAATGAACTCCAGTACCGGCTTTGTGATCCATGAGTTGATTGATATGTTCGCCGGAGATGAAAGTGGTGTCTTTGATGAGTGGGATATTCTGGTCGCCGGAGGAGCAACTTCAAACCCCGAGATCTCGTTTGCAGGGATGAAAATCCACCCCGTAAAGCGTAATTTTGCATACAGAAAGGATACAAAATCCCTTCAGATGTCCGGAAAAAACTCCAGATTGGGCAGCAAGGACTTGGCAAAAGGTGGATTGACCACCGATCAGGTGGCTGATATGGAAGCTGGTCATGGCGGGAATGGAAAATCCTTCAGTGAAAGCTTCTATTTTAAATCCGGTCATAAGCGTCACCCGCTTCTGGTAATCTATCCTGTGGTCTTGTCCTACACCCCCAAAGAAGGAGAAGCACCTGACCAAATCAAGGTCAAGGAAGCCATTGTCCGGGATATTGATTTCCCTGTAATTGGTCTTAGCATTGGTATCCCCCTTATCGATGGAATGCAGCGGATTCGGCTGAAGTATAAGGTTAACAAGCAAAAGTGGCTTGAAATCTTTGGCGCTGATAACGCCGATGACTTTGATGAGGTCGATGAGACAATTCCGGAGGATTGATCATGTCAGATATAAAGAGAATACTGAGTGGAATCAATCATCTGGATACATATCAGCGGGTTGACAGCACACACCCCTTGGATTTGTATGTCGGCATCGATGATACAGCGAGATGGACACTGCTACTGATCAGTGATTTTCAGCCGCTCAGTGTTACATCTTCCAGAATGATTATGATCAAGTCGGGCAAACGCTCCGACTCAAAATGGACTCAGTCCTTTTCCTTGGTTGATGACAGGTTCAGGGATATCTTTGTGCTGTTCTGTGAGGATATTGTATCCTCGTCGACCAATATTGCAAACAAAGAAAAAGCTGTTCGCTTCGTGGGGAAACGTTACAAAGAGTGGCGGGAAATGCTGGCGAATGCCCGGGGAAACCTTCTTTCTCCAGAGGAAATCAAAGGCCTCCTGGGCGAAATGTACTATTTAAAGAATTACCTTGCTCCGCTGTATGGTATAGAGAAAGCAGCATTATCCTGGACAGGCCCCAGACGGCTACCGCAAGACTTTATCCTTGATGATACCTGGCATGAAGTCAAAACAATATCCAGCGGAAAAAGTGAGGTCAGCATTTCCTCAATAGAACAGCTGGATTCTGTCAGAACCGGTGAGTTGGTCATTCTGAGGGCAGACAAAACGAGTATTGCCAATGCGAATGCAGTCAACTTGAACAGTCTATACAAAGAATTAATGGCACGGATACCAAGCGATCACGAAAAAGAAATTTTTTCCAATATGCTGTTGCGATATGGCTACTATCCCCGTACCGAGTACGAGAGTGAGGAGTATACTTTTGAAATCAAAGGTATGCAACGATACGTTGTAAATACGGATTTCCCGTGTATCAGACGGGCTGATCTGCCAGCAAGTGTAACAGAAGCAAAATACGCTTTGTCTGTTGCCGCCATCGAGCCTTATACAAAGGAGTGATTTCGTGGATATCAAGGAATTCCGAAACGGAATACTGGACGACGTACATTTCAATGCATCCATCAACGGAACATCTCCCCGTGAGGAATTCCTGGCAATGTATGCAAACGCACTGGTCGAAGCAGAAGAATTTGAGGATTTTGAGCAGCTGGCCTATGAAGGAGTCGGGTCTCAAAATAAAAAGATTCTGATCGACGGCTATTATTACAGCGAACTGGAAAACTGTCTTGTAATTATAACCTGCCCTTTCACAGACAGTATGGATGTTCAGTCCCTCACTGCAACAGAGGCAGAAATGCACTTTAAGCGTGCTCGTGCTTTTGTGGAGGAATCCAGATCCGGATTCATTCAAAAGTATGCGGAGGAAAGTTCCCCAGGATACGGACTGGCTGTTGACATTCAGAAGCGATACAGCAATGTATCCAAGTTCAAATTTTATATTCTGACTGACATGGCGATGAGCAGTCGTATCCGTGAAATTCCTGGCACGATGATAGGAACCGCCACAGCAGAATATCATATCTGGGATATTACCCGTTTGCAAAGTCTGTACGCCTCCAAAACGGGTAAGGAAGAAATTGTCATTAACCTGAAAGAGTTTTCTGAAAGGGGAATCCCGTGCCTCCAGGCGGGCTCAACAGATGAGTATACTGCATATCTGTGCACTATTCCGGGTTCCATTCTTGCATACTTGTATAACACTTATGGTGGCCGTCTTTTGGAAGGCAATGTGCGATCTTTCCTTTCAGCCAAAGGCAAGATTAACAAGGGTATCCGAAATACGATCCTGAATGAGCCCAGTATGTTCTTCGCTTACAACAATGGTATTGCAGCAACAGCATATGCCGTTGAAATGGAGCATGGTGACGGCTGCACGTATATTACGCAAATAACCTCCCTTCAGATTGTGAACGGAGGCCAGACTACAGCATCCTTGGCGGCGGCCATTATTAATGATAAGGACAGAGCCAATGGATTGAGGGACATCTATGTTCCTATGAAGTTATCAGTTGTTACTCCGGAAAAGGCGATGGAGCTGATTCCAAACATTGCAAAGTATGCCAATAAACAAAATAAGGTCAGCGATGCAGACTTCTTCTCCAACCACGCCTTCCATGTCAGAATGGAGGACTTCTCCCGGCGCGTGCTTGCACCTGCAGTTATGGGAAATCAGTATGGCACACACTGGTATTATGAGCGTACGCGTGGCCAGTATAAGCAGGAGCAGAGTCGGATGACAAAAGCTGAACAGAATAAGTTTCTCATTCAGAACCCCAAGGCGCAGATGTTTACAAAAACCGATTTGGCTAAATTCTATAATATTTATCGACAGCTACCGCACCAAGTCAGCACCGGTGCACAGAAGAACTTTATCCAGTTTGCGGAATGGGCCAGCGCGGCTTGGGACAAGGATGAGACTGTATTCAACGAAAGATTCTTCCGGCAAATTGTATGTCTTAATATCCTGTACAAAAAGGCCGACTACATTGTAAAGCACGCCCCCTGGTACGAAATGGGTTATAAAGCACAGGTTGTTACTTATACCCTTTCATATTTGTTTTATCGGATTGGTAAGGAGTGTCCTGACCGTGTATTTGACTTTAGAGCAGTTTGGACCCAGCAAGGGGTGTCTCATGCTACTGAGGTGGAACTGGAGAGAATTGCAGAGGCAATGTATAACCATTTGGTATCCCCTGACAGGGAGGTCCAGAACGTAACAGAATGGGCAAAAAGAGAAGCTTGCTGGAAAAAAGCAAAGGATATATCTGTCCCTCTCAGTGAACAATTCAAAAAAGAATTGGCAAGCGTTACTGAAGAGGCTGAGGCCAAAAAGAGCGCACGCAAAGAGCAAAAGCAGGAGAACAGTGCTTCTGCCATGATTCAGGTTGCTGAATTTGGCATAGACAACTGGAAAGCGCTTCTTACCTGGGGTATTCAAAACCGTGTATTTACCCCTCAGGATATATCATTCCTGAAAGCAGCTATTGCTATGGAAACCGGGAAATTCCCAAGTGAAAAACAGTGTGCCAGAATTCTTCAGGTTCTGGCAAAGGCCAGAGAGGAAAGCTATCCGGGATAATCCATTATTTTGATTGGGAGGGACATATTATGGCAGATGTACATTCACCCGAAAAACGGAGCTATAATATGTCCCGTATCCGTTGCAAGGATACCAAGCCGGAGGAATTGGTGCGCAAATACCTGTTTTCTCAAGGATTTCGTTACAGAAAGAACGATGCCCGGCTTCCTGGCAAACCAGACATCGTTCTTCCGAAATATAAAACGGTAATTTTTGTTAATGGATGTTTCTGGCACGGGCATGAGGGGTGCAAATACTTCGTCTGGCCACAGAACAACGCGGAGTTCTGGAAACAAAAAATCTCTGGAAACATTTCCAGAGATTCGAAAAACTATGCTTTATTGCATGAGCAGGGGTGGACGGTCATCACAATTTGGGAGTGCCAACTTAAAAAGAACTGTTTTCAACAGACACTATCCAATCTTACAATTACGCTGAGAAGGACTTTAGCGGAAGGAGAACGCTAATAACATGGCAAAACATGCATTTTACTCTGCAGAAATCAAACAATTTCTGCGGACGGATACAGCCTATATCCTTGCGGAAATGGTCAAAGCCAATCCTTTCGACCTGACAGATCTTCAGCGTGATGCTTGGTTGGAGGAGATTGCAATTCTAAAAAGAGAACTCACACCATTTCCAGAGGGCTGGCTTATGCTGGAGTTCACGATTCCCAGAATGGGAAAACGTGTTGACGCGGTAGTGATTTCAGGAGGAATTGTGTTCCTCTTGGAGTTTAAAGTTGGTGACTCCCACCATCGGAGCAGCACAGACAATCAGGTGCTGGATTATGCTTTGGATCTTAAAAACTTTCATAAGGCTTCTAAAGACCTGACCATTGTACCTATCTCCGTGCCGACTGCGGCACCTCCTGATAGCAAGGTGGAGCAGATTCATAAATACCCTGATGGCGTTTGTTATACAATCCGGGCAACACAACATCAAATTGGAACAGCCATACAGTCTATCTGCGACAAGTGGCCATGTCCACCAATCAATGGCTTGGAATGGGAAAACTCTGAGTATATGCCTACTCCAACCATTGTCGAAGCGGCTCAGGCGCTTTACAGCAATCACAATGTTAATGATATTACCCGTTCGGATGCCGGCGCACGCAATCTGACAAAAACAACAGAAGCCATCAAGCAGATTATCCGGTTCAGCAAAGAGAATCGTCGCAAATCGATTGTATTTGTTACCGGAGTACCAGGTGCCGGCAAAACGCTGGTCGGCTTGAATTTGGCCAGTGAGTTCCACAACAATGCAATGGAAGAGCATGCAATATTTTTGTCTGGCAATCTTCCTTTAGTAACAGTGTTGCAAGAAGCTCTGGCCCGTGATAAGGTACAACGAGAAAAGGATCAGGGCCGGCGTCTGGCCAAAGACACCGCGCTGCGCGAAGTCAGGAGCTTTATTCAGATTATTCATCACTACAGAGATGAATATGTCGGGAATAACCAAGTCCCAACTGAGCGGGTTGCTATATTTGATGAATCTCAACGTGCATGGACACAACAGGAAATATCATCTTTTATGGCCCGCAAAAAAGGCGTCCGGGAATTCCCATGGAGCGAGCCTGAGTTTCTAATTGGCACAATGGACCGCAGATCCGATTGGGCTACCATCGTCTGTCTTGTTGGTGGCGGTCAGGAAATCAACAAGGGAGAAGCGGGTCTTTCCGAATGGTTTGACTCGCTGAAAAGGAGCTATCCACACTGGGATGTTTATGCTGCTCAGAACCTTGATGATTCCGAATATCTGCATGGCCGTTCGTGGCAAGAAATGACAAGTGGTTTGCGTTTGACCATAGACAATGATTTGCACTTGGCGACATCCATACGTTCTTTTAGAAGCGATAAGGTTTCTCTTTTGGTAAAAGAGATTCTTGATAATGATTTGGAGAAAGCGAAAGCAACTTATCAAGAGCTGAAAGGAAAATACCCTATCTATATTACGAGAGACTTGGACAAGGCTAAAAACTGGGTTAAAACGTCAGCCCGAGGCAGCGAACGTTACGGTTTGTTTGCCAGCAGCGACGCAGCCCGTCTGAAGCCAAGAGGCATCTATTATGCCAAAGACCGTAGCAGCCTTTCTCCTGAAAATTGGTTTCTGAATGGGAAAGATGATATCCGGTCCAGCTATTTTCTTGAGGCGGTTGCCAGTGAGTTTGAAACGCAAGGCCTGGAATTGGATTACGCCATTGTTGCTTGGGATGCGGATCTCAGAATTGAAAATGGCAGATGGACGCACAACCAAATGAGTAATCGTCTGTCTCCGCCCAATTGGTCCAGGATCAGAAGCGAAAACAATGTCAAATATCTGACAAATGCCTATCGAGTTCTTTTGACGCGCGCACGTCAAGGCTTCATAATCTATATTCCTGAGGGAGTAACCGATGATGCAACCAGGCTTCCGGCGTTCTACGACGAAACATTTAATTATCTGAAAGCGATTGGAATCCAGGAAATCTGACAGATACGCACACATTGAAATCAGATTTTGTTTCAGGACATCCTACCCCCTATGTGCCACGGTGCCGCCGCAAAAACGACCGCACCGTATTAACACTGATCCCCTGCCGCTGCGATATTTCCTTCGCGGAGCATCCCTCGGCGTATAAGGCCAGCATCTGGCTGTGATCTCGCTTCGTGTTATACAGCCGAGTTCCTCGGGGAGTAGCACCAAGGCGGTGGCGGTAGGTGGTGCCGTCCAGAAAGTGAATTAACAGGGTTTGCTTTGGCGCGACCACCATTTTTCGGATAAGGATACCAATCATCAGACCGTCAATCTGGAAATCCAGTTCCCCACGGGCTATATCATTCAGAACGGACCGAGCATCTGATGAAATCTCTCCCGGGGCCTGTGACAACAGATCTGCGCAGTCAGGGATGATGTTTTTATGGATCTTCAGCAGATGATGCATGGAGCGGCGAATGGCGGTGTCCAGTTCCTCGGCGTAAATGTGGCGGCATTTACATTTTGTGCGGCCAGCCTTCTTGCTATTGCACTCCCAAACGGCATCCCGGTAGGTGGTGGAGTGCCACGTCTTTCGACCATACCGACCGCCACAGTCACCACAGATGATTTTGTTGGCAATAGGTGAGAAGGTGCAATTCCGGCGGCTGGCATCCGTCCATGTGGCTTGTACTTCCTGCCATACGGACTTGCTGACGATACCGGGATGTCCGTTCTCCACATAGTATTGCGGCGCTTCGCCCTCGTTTGGTTTTCTGGTTTTCGTCAGGAAATCCACGGTGATTTCCTTTTGGAGAATGGCATCGCCCATATATTTTTCGTTTTTCAGAATGCTGCGTATGGTGTGCGGTTCCCATCGGTGCCTCTGCCCCGGAGAGGGAATTCCATAGTCCATAAGAATGCGGCAGATATCTGTGCTGCTTTTCCCAGCCAGGGCAAGCAGGTAAATGAACCGCACGACTCTGGCCCCGGCTTCATCGACTTGAATTTCGCCATCCTGGCTGCGCTGATACCCCAAAAGCAGTCCGGGGAGATGATAGATTCCTTGGGCGTATCGATGGCGGACGGCCCAGGTGACATTCTCGGAGATGGATCGGCTCTCCTCTTCGGCAAAGGAACTCATCAGGGTAATGAGGAACTCTCCGGCGCTGTCCATGGTGTTGATATTCTCTTTCTGAAAGTAGACCGCCACCCCGGCGGCTTTCAGACTGCGGATGGTAGTGAGGGCATCCACGGTATTTCGGGCGAACCGGGATAAAGACTTGGTGAGGATCAAATCAATTTTACCGTCCAGGGCATCCGCTACCATACTGTTGAAGCCGTCACGCTTGCGGATCGACAGTCCGGAAATACCGTCATCGGTGTACATCCCGGCAAAGACCCAGCCCGGATGGCGTTGGATGTATTCCGTGAAATACTCCTGCTGGGATTGGAGACTGTTCTCCTGGGCATCCTTCATGGTGGATGCTCTGGCATAAGCGGCAACCCGTTTTGTGGGCGGCGGCTGTTTCGGGGACAATGTCCTGGCCGGGAACTCAACCCGTGTAATTCTTTTCGACCGCAATGCTGTTCACCTCCAGTTCGCCAATTGGTGCGTGGTATTTTTCCGCAACGGCACGGAGTAAAATGCGTAAATCATCTTCTCCAATGATTCCCCTGATTGCCAGAGTGGCGAAGATACTTTTACAGAGCCGAAAGTGCAACTCCGCTTCGTATTCTGATTGGGTCATAGCGACACCTCCTACAGAAACGACAGTATATTGCCGGATCCGGGATAGTCAATGACAGGGCCGGAGAGTTATCGGAAAGTTATCATTTACGAAGTTTCCGCACAAAACGAAAGCGTGCGGAAACTTAACATCCCCTGCCCATAATTGTGGATTGTTACGGTTTGACTTTGATTTTGATGAAATATTCAAATGCTCTTTGCTTATTCAGCAAAATTCGCTTGAATCAGCAAAATGTTTTTGCTATAATTAGCGTATCGAAGGGTGGTGTTAGCTTGTTAATCGAAGAGCTGATTGAATTAGCAAACAAAATATGCAAACAGAAAGCCGAAGAGCAAACAATAGAACTGAAATCCGCACAGACGGGTTGCCCTAAGAGGCTGTACGATACGCTGTCGAGTTTTTCCAACCAAGACAGTGGCGGTATCCTTGTGTTCGGTATTGATGAGGATGCAGCCTTTCAGGTCGTCGGTGTCTACGATCCGCAGGATCTGCAGAAGAAAATAACGGAGCAGTGCTTACAGATGGAGCCTCCGGTTCGTGCCGTATTCACCCTGGCAGAATATCAGGGGAAAACGATTTGCGCTGCGGAAATCCCGGCAATCGACATTGCGGAGCGTCCCTGCTACTATCGCGGTGCAGGGCGTACCAAGGGTTCCTACATTCGTGTCGGAGATGCGGATTTGCCGATGACAGACTACGAGCTATACAGCTATGAAGCGTTCCGTAAGCATTTGCATGATGATGAGCGACCCGTTGAACGGGCGACGCTGCAACTGCTGGACACAGAAAAGATCCACAGCTATATTGAAAAAATGCGTGTAGACCGACCCGGATTTTCCAGACTGACACAGGAGCAAGCCATGGAGATGCTGAACATTACAAGAAATGGTGTTCCTACCTTGGCAGCAGTTCTGAACTTTTGCCTTTATCCACAGGGGTTCTTCCCGCAGCTTGGCATTACGGCAATTGTTGTGCCTGGCACGGAAATCGGCGATGTAGATCAGGATTCCGCACGGTTTATCGACAACAAGCGAATCAGCGGAACCATTTCGGAAATGGTGGAGGAAGCGCTGAATTTCTGCCGTCGGAATATGAAGGTCAAAACCATTATCAGCAAAGAAACCGGCGCCCGCACGGATAAAACGGAGTATCCTGTAGATGCCCTCCGCGAAGCAATCCTCAATGCCGTTATTCACCGCGACTATAGCATTCATACGGAGGGAACTCCGGTTCAAATTGACTTTTTTACGAACCGTGTCGAAATTCACAGCCCTGGAAGTCTGTATGGCCGAATGAGTATTGAACAGCTGGGCATTGCGAAACCGGATCTTCGAAATCCTGCGCTGGCCGTCATGGCAGAAACGCTGACCGCAGCAGAGCATCGCTACTCGGGCATTCCTACCATGCGTAATGCGATGAAGGAATATGGCTTACCGGAACCGAAATTTGAAAACCGCAGAAACGAGTTCGTGGTAACGCTTTATAATAAAGCGGAAGTGGAGAAAGAAGCGGTAAATACCGAGCCAGTCGGAGATCTGTTGACGTTTTGTCATGAGCCGAAAACACGGCAGGAGATTGCGGCATTTTTGGGCGTGAAAACCGTGTTTTATGCGATGCAGCATTATGTTCAGCCCCTGCTTGCTGCTGAAAAGCTTGCAATGACCATACCGGAGAAGCCCAAAAGCAGAAACCAAAAGTATTATACGGTTCGATAGGCAGACTTGATGTTGTCCTTTCCGTCCTCATTGTCCCGGCGCATCAAACCTGAACCCATAAAACAATGCACCATGCCGTCAAAACATGGTGCATTGTATCCATGAACGGTAGATTTGCCATAAAAGAAATCTCTTTTGTCTACCACGGCAAGAGAGGTTTTTGTGTTCTGTTGAGAAATGTATATTTTTGTAGTATAATCAATTAAACAAACCTGAATTTGACAAAGGAAGCTTTCTTATGAAAAAGAATATAGCAGTAGTTCTTGTTTGCGTTATATTCCTATTAACTATTACTTCTTGTGCAGTGCCAGAAGACAAAGTGATTGCTTCATTAGGCGAATACGAAAAGAAAGAATTCTTCACTTCGGGGG
>JBJDYH010000113.1:0-3467 GCA_051867135.1 Faecousia sp.
CTCGCAGAGAGGAACCCCATCGAATGGCGTTTTCCCGTTTATTCGCCCCGGGCTGTGTCCCGGCAGGGTGCCACTTCCAGATTAAGTATGACGGTTCATCACAGCGGATTTCGTCCATAAAACCGCCGGGTTTTTTAGCAAACAACATGGCTTGATTATTCCCTCCATTCGTTAAATTAAATGAACCTGCCATATGCTACCACAAATATGCAAAAACTTCACACTTTGAAGGGATCTCCATATTTGAATAATAATAGACTTCAAATGGAAGACTTCCGTTTGCGGGAATCTTATCAATAAAGGTTTCTGCGCTATAAACGATTTTGTTGTTATTATCTCTAAAAATCACGGTAACCATAGCAGAAGCGACGGAGTAGTTATTGGGATTGACTATCTCTCCTGTGACATAATTACTTCCGACAGATAGATTCTTACCATACATCTGCTTGTGTGATTGGTGCTCAAGCAGATCAACAGGACTGATATTATAATCATCAGGTTCAATAGCTGTAACATCAATCTGACTCGGTTTTTTTCCGGTTTTGATTAATAATGATGCACAAGCGAAATCCTGTCTCGGATAAATAACGCTCAAAACTTGCTCCTCAGTGCCTAGAATCTTTCCATATTCGTCATAAGCTGTAACCCTATAAGAGGGGAACTCGATTGCGTTTTCATCACTTGGATTTGAAAGTACAACAACAGCCCACATGTATTCGCCATCCATATGGTAGCCGAAATCCTTAATCTCCAAGTGTTTATTCGAATGCATCAGCACCTCTATGGAATTTACTTCAATAACTCTATCCTCCATATTACCAAGGGCCTCACTGGGACTGATAGTCGACTCTGTAGGAGTGGTTGCCGACTCTGTGGGATTTGCGGTCGGCTCTGTCTGCATCCCAATGTTATCTTCCGGGAGGTGATTTGTGTCGGCCAATGATTCAGTCACGTCAGACATGACTGGTGCACCAATCCTTTGTACAGTCAAATTAATCTCATCGTAGTTTTGACTCTTAACTAGTGAATCATATTCTTTGCCTTTACTGTCCTTTTCATAATACAGTTTTAATTCTGTGTTTGGCGCAATATCTTGGGAAATCACAATATAGGATCTTAGACTGTTGATATCAGCATCATCAACATAGGTACCATCTTCCGCAGTAAACATAATACGTATTTTTCCAGCACCATAATCATCGATAAGTTGCTCGCCATAGATTTTTCCAAAAGAGGCGGCATTTCGTCCCGTATAATCTCTGATGTGGTAAGTATGTCTATCCAGTGTCGGTAGAGGAACAACGACATTTTTACTCACTGTTGAATTGCGGTCTTTCGATACATACAGAATGATTTCTTCATAGCTCTGATATGATATCAGGTTACTGTATGGGTTGCCCTTGCTGTCTCTTTGATTGACCAGCGTGAGATTGGTTCCAGGAGTCAGATTTTGGCCAATGACAATATATTGCTGCAGAATACTCTCGTCCTGCCCGGAAAGAACCATTCCGTCATTTGAGATGAAAACTAGACGGAGCTCTCCACTTCCATATTCATCAACTTGATAGACACCAGAGGTTTTCCCAATTGCGGCAACGTTTTTCCCAATATAATTGCGTATTGAATAGGAGTAAATACCTGCATCCTCGTCGGTTCCTGCATCGGCAGAAATGGTAGGAATTTCTATATCAGAAGTATGGGAAATCACCGCTTTGGGACGGTTAAGCTCTGAGCCGACCAAGCTGATTACGTTGAATATAGAACCGCAGCACAAAACAACAATTAAATAAGTACCAACAATACCTGCTCCAATTCCAGCACGGATTCGCGCCTTCCTTTCGATTTTGGCCTTACTCGCTACTATTTCTGCTTGTGTTGACGACACCAACTGATCATTGATAAGGATTACTTGTGCTCGTTGCCATAGTTGTTCTGCTTTGGTACTCCAAAGTTCTGTCCAATATAGTGTGTTGTCATTAAACCGGGTGGATGCCAAAAAAGCCAATTTTGATTTCACAAATAGCAAAGCCTCAATGATTGCTTCGCGTTCATTCGGGAAGATTGCATTCTCAATTAGCAATGCCTTTTTGTTTTCTTCTGTCGTTAATGCGGGAACTCTATTTCTAAACAACAATGGTCTCACCAGTGGGATAATTAAGTATATCACCAATGGGATAAAGGAAGTCAAAATATTCAGAATTACCCATATGATCTTGATTGGTTTCTTCCATGTTTTCCACCCCCTGTAATTCACACGAGGATGCTCTGCTATCACTGAGTCAAGGCGATTAATATCATCAATAAACGCCTTTACCGAAGAGGATGTTTTTTGTGAGTTTATCTCATGCCCGCAAGATGGACAAACTGCTGTAAAACTCGGGAGTTCCTCGCCACAGGCAGGGCACCTAACTATCCGACCTGCATATTCAAGTTTACGCTCTGTAAATGTGGATGTATCAGCACCTTCAGAAGAGGGGGTTGACACCTCAACTTTTCTTCCACAAGCAGGGCAAAACTTGTCGTTCTCTTTCAATGTATTTCCACATTTTTCACAATACTCCATTGTTTCTACCTCTCAATCGCAATATGTTGTGCTCGTGTGTCACATTTCATCTATCTGAACAGCATCACAAATATCCCCGATGTTACAATCCAGATATTCGCATATCCTCAGCAGAACAGATAGTGCGACTTCTTCGTTCCGCCGAAGCTTTGTCATGGTTCCGGTAGCAATACACAAATCTCTGCGCATGGTCACCGGGGAGATGTCTTTTTCTATGAGCCGAATCCAAAGCTTTTTATAACTGATCTTCAAACAGCAGCCCTCCTTTTGCAGAGGCAATACAATAAGTATAATCAATACGCAGCACATAGTCAATGCTTTTTCGCTACTTCTTGCGATATAACACTATAGAATCGGCAATTCTCCCAGAGTGACGTACCTGGTTTTATGAAAATTGCATATAAAAATGGTGGGAAATGTTACATCTCCCACCATACATTTCGGCATCTTTTAATCTTCTATTCCGTGGAGCGCAGGGCCTTTCAGGTAGTTCTCCATTTCCCCGGACAGCACCAAACTGGCGTATTCCATCGGCGCGTTGTATAGCAGCCAGTCAAGGTCTGCCATCTGTCCGCTGGTAACATTGTAGGCATTCTCTACTTCCTCGCAGTCAATCGTGAGGACAGAACCATCGTTATAGGTAAGCTCTACAGCGTTGGTATCCATGTTGTAGAAAGCGTGAATCAGCTTCATCATACGGTTCCTTTCAAATCATCTAAAAAAATTTTTGATTTGTCGTGATGAACCCGCTTCCAAATATCGACTTCCCATTGACCGCACCAATTCCGCACCAAAGAGCCATAAAACTATATGTAGATACATGAATTTATATATCGGAAAAGTTCGGTAAATTAGGATATATTGAGGTTTATAAAGGAATATTGAGATATGAAAAGTTCGTTTA
>JBJDYH010000114.1:0-3467 GCA_051867135.1 Faecousia sp.
CAAAGGCAGATGCCGTGGCTTTTATCTGACTTTGGAAGTCCTCGTCCGTTACTTCGGCTGCCTTTTGAGAAAGCATTTCGTCTACTTCCGAATTCTTGCCGGCCCAGTCTGATCCAGTGATGAGGGAGACTTCCATCATTTTCAGAATCAGCAGCTGCTCCTGCCGGGACGCATAGTCGAAGCCGTAGTGCAGCGTTGTTTCATAGATACCCTTGAGCAGGGTGCCAAGAAACAAAACGATATCCGGCATCCCGATCCCCAGAGCGCCAAGCCCGATTCCTTCCACCGTTGTCACAGCTAGATTGACGAGATCCGCCTGTTTCGCCTGCCTGTGAAGCTTTCTCAGTTCCTTCCGGTTGCCTTTGACCTGCACAGCAAAATCCTGAATGGCGTAATCGGCCTGAATGTCCTCTTTGCGGTAGCCTTTCTCAATCACAGCGCGCCCTTGCTGGAACACCAGTGAAAACCCTTTGCAAAACGCGCTTTCCAGCCCGGTGTACACCTTCTGGGGGATTCTGCTTTCCAGTGCTGTTTTCCACGCCGCCGGCTGAGCCTTCATCGCTGCCTGCGCCATTCTTTTTTCCTGCTTTTCGACCAATAGCAGTTCCTGCTTGAACGCTTTATTCCGTTTGCTTTGATGTACCATCTTCATATCGCATACACCTCAATAGGCTGCGCTGCTATTCGATTTGGCAGCACTGACTATTCTGCCGGAAACAAGGAGCCGAACACCTGCCTGGGAGGCACTGCGTCCGTGGGCCTTAATGAATCTATCATAACCATACTCCACAACATTCGCTTACAGATTACTACAGGTATTCTGTATTTTATCAAATAGATTATCCATCCGTCTTCGAATAGCCATTTGACAATCTGACTTAAAATCATCCAAAATAGATTTTATACTGTTAATGCGTTTCTGTGGATTTCGGCTTAAAACAGCATGGATTTCCCAGCGCGGTACAATCTCTTTTATTTGTGCCATTTGGGTATCTGAGAAGTGTACATTAGAAGTTTGCATGCCATAAATCATTTCAGCCCTTGAAATTCTTGTGATTTCCTCGCTATAAGAGGAATGCTCGTCAATAACTTGGTTGTGAATCAATTCAGTCGCTATGTAACGAATCCACTCAACATAATAACTTTGTAATTTAGACTCTATTGATCTTACTGCGGATAGGAAGGCTTCCTCAACAGACTCGTCTGTTACTAACTTTGAATAAGCTAGCTTCATTGTGAGATCATTGCGTGCTTCATCAAAAATGTGGTTTAGTATAGGCTCAATTTTATCATACAAATGGCCTTTTATGATTATCAATTCGTGTTGCATATATACCTTCCTTTCACTCAATTATACAATGATATTGGGGGCAATGAAAACAGTTGCATGATTTATATTTCGTTACCAGAGAACTTCTGCAGGCAAGCAGAAGATCAAGCATCCTGCGCCCAGAGAGTATGAATACAAGGGAGTGGGATGTTCAGAAACCTATGGCTGTTGCGTAATTCTGCGTGCCTCAGGATGTCCAAACACGCAAACTTTTTATTCGCGTTACTAATTGCGTCGTCCTCCCTTCTTTGAAAGCCTTCACGGTTTACTGTACCCATTTTGCCGACACACCTTTGGATATCACATCCGTTAGGTTTCCAGGTTTCCTGCCGGGCGACATTCACATTCTTTTTCAAACACCTGAATGGTGGCATCAATAGAATCCACCACGCTGACCATGTGGTATTTCAGCACGAACAGGATGTCCGCATCCTCCGGGTAGACCGTCTTTGCCTTGCGCAGCATCGGCAGGACATAGTGCCGTGTTTCTTCGATGTAGGATTTCAGCTTCTCCACGGAGAAGGTGCCTGCCATGCTGGACACATTGTGGCAGCGGTCAATGAGCTTGGTCAACGTCGCCTCCCTACAGCCCAGCAGCAGATTGTAGTAGCGGTTTTTGGCGATTTCCTTGGTTTCGCCCTCCATCACCCGGAAGGTCATCAGATCCACCGCCCGCTTTACCTGGTCGCTTACCGGCAGCTCCGCAAGGCTCACGCCGCAGTCCTCACAGACATCGTGCAGCAGAATGGTGGCGATTACCGCATCGTCCCGGATGCCGATGCTGACGGCGTTGCAGGCCATCATCAAAGGGTGGACGATGTAGGGTTCGCCGCTTTTGCGCCGCTGCCCTGCGTGCTTCTCCCGGGCAAAGGAGAGGGCTTTCAGGGTTTCCTTCATGCCAGCGCCGGAAGCAAAGCCCCGCAGATAGGTGTACATTTTGTCAGGATTGAATGATGTGACTGCCATTTGTTTTTCCTCCATCTTCTTTTCTATTCTGTACGGCGTAAGATCTGAAAGATTGGCCACCAGGCGCGCATTGGGAGCATCGGTAAAACGCCACGGCAGACGGAATCAGTCGTCCGCCCGCTCTACGCTGGACAACAGCGCGGCATAGTCCTTCTTCAAAACCTCCTGATTCCCCGGCTCCTCCAGCCATGCAAGGCATTCCGCCTTCGATCCTTTGAACAGATAGTGAGAAATCATTCGGTCGGAGTCCTGGCGGCACATGGAGGCTCTCAGCCGCCGGCCCCTTTGGCTGCTGTCCGTCAGGTCACATTCATAAATCAGGTACCCATCACAGGCAGTCCCGGGATAGGTCATGGACACGGAATGGCGTTCAAACCTTCCCTGCTCCGGCAGGGAGTTTACCTGTTTTTTCATATATTCCAGCATTTTGGAGACCAGAATATCCAGCTTTTCCTCGTTTGTCATTTTGCGTTTTCCTCCTGCTCTGCATTGTGTTGGTTTGCTTTCTTCTGTTCTGCGCGAAAGATCGGCTGAGCTGTTCTTGTAGAGATGGCAGATATTTTGATCCGGCTTTCTTCGATCAGCAGCTCTACCACATTCCCATCCGCTGCGTTCTCCTCCGGGTAACCGTTGGTTGTCAGCAGGGTAGTGGGACGGATACTGCCGTCGTTGATGTAAAAGTTGTTTCGCGCTTCGTCATGCTCCACACAGCCGACCGGGCTTTCCATGGAAATATGGGTATGACCGGAGAGAAACAGGATGTTCCCATGGGCATCCATAATTTTTTGCAGCTGTTCATCCCTGCTGAGATAGGGTTTCGTGTCGCTGCGCTTGGGATTATGTGACAGCAGCGGCGCGTGACACAGGAGGATGTGCCACTTTGCATCGCTGGTATCCAGATGGTTTTCCAACCACCTGAGCTGTGCGCCATCCTTGAATTTAAAGCGCCGCCAATGCCATACGCAGTTTAGGCCGATGATTTCAATTTCTCCCATGCGCACCGCGTAAGCGCCGCTGTCGTCCAGAAGGTATGGGTAGGGCTGTCGAGCCAGTAGCCAGTCCTGCAAGGCCGGGTAATCGAAAATCCCCCGGCGAAGCATGGGGCTGGGCTGGTGGGGATAGTCATGGTTTCCGGTCACAGCCAGAACCGGCGTATCCGGCAGCACCTCCT
>JBJDYH010000115.1:0-3466 GCA_051867135.1 Faecousia sp.
GCGTTGGTGACATAGCTCATCTGCTCATTGGAGATATTCAAAAGCCTTGCCAGCTTCTCCCGGTCAGAGGCCGCCTGATTGAGCATGACGATAAACTCAGAGTTGGAAAGCATGGTGCTGGCCTGCACGGAATCCAGCAGATATTCCACGTTCTGCGTGATGGCCGTCGGGTAGGCGTTTCTCTTTCGGAACTGCCGCCATGCGCTGTTGAAGAAGTTGCCGCTGTACTCATTTTCAAAAACCACATGGAACTCATCAATGAACACATGGGTGCGCTTTCCGCGCTTCCAGTTCAGCGTAACGCGGTTGAGCATGGTGTCGGTGATCACCAAAAGGCCCGTAGGCTTCAACTGCTCGCCCAGGTCATGGATATTGAACACCACCACACGCTTATCCAGATCCACATTGCTGCCATGACCGAAAATGTCCAGGGAACCGGTGGTGAACAGCTCCAGCGACAGGGCAATCTCCCTGGCCTTTTCCTCCGGCTGTTCCATCAGCTTTTCGCGCAGGGTGCAGAGGGTCGGGATAATGCCGGTTTCCTCCGCTTCCTGATATACCAAAGCCGTGCAGCGGTCAATGATGGACTTGTGCTGCGGGCCGACGCCGTGCTTGTCGATCTGCTCCACCAGCGACATGATAAACTGCGATTTCTCCACAATCGGGTTGTTCTCGCCGTAGCCCTCCACCATATACATGGCGTTCAAACGGTCTTTGCCGCCTGCGGCCACGCTGATGACTGTGCCGATGTCGCTGCCCATCGCCTCCACCAGCGGGGCAAACTCGCCCTCCGGGTCACAGATGAGAATATCATCATCGGTATTCAGCATGAGGAAGGCAATCAATTCCTTTGCGGAGAAGGACTTGCCGGAACCGGGAACGCCCAGCAGGAAAGCCGACTGGTTGAGCAGGTTGGCTTTGTTGCACATGATAAGGTTGTGGCTAATTGCGTTCTCACCAAAGTAAATGCCGCCCTTGTCCTGAATCTCCTGCACCTTAAAGGGCATGAACACCGCAAGGCTCTCCGTAGTCAGGGTACGGAACGCATTGATCTTCCTGGTGCCGATGGGCAGCACCGTGTTCAGGCCGTCAAGCTGCTGGAATTTCAGCACCGCCATCTGGCACATTTTCTGGCGTGACAGGGAAAGCACGGCGTCGGTATCGGCGTCAAGCTGTTCCTTGGTATCGGCGGTGAGAACCATCGTCAGCACGGCCATCATCATGCGCTGGTCACGGGCGGTCAGATCGTCCAGAAATTCCTTGCTCTCTTTCCGCTGCTGTTCCATGTCATAGGGAATGGTGGCAGAGAAATTGTTGTTGGCATTCTGGCGGCGCTGCCAGTTGGTGATGTTCGTTTCCACACCCAGCAGACGGTTTTCCACCTCGCGCACAGCTTCGTCCATGGGGATCGGAACCACATCAATGGACAGCATCAGGTTCCGGTTCATATCGGTCAGCTCCGTCACAAAGCTGTCCTTGATATAGTTGGCGTAGTCCTTCAAAAAAAGAACCCGGCAGAAGGTTCCGCCGAGTACCAGGTAATCGCTGTGCTTTTCAATTCCATCCGGGCAGATGTAATCCCGGAAGTCATGGCCTTTCTTCATCATATCACGCGCATTGAAATGGAAGTCGGCTTCCTCTCCCTGACGGTAGAAGTCGTGGAGAATCCGCAGCCGTTCCGTCGCATCCAGCTCCACGCACTTAGAGCCGAGGGCCGCAAAGTGAGCCGTCAGGTCAGCGCCCACACGGGCAAAGTAGGTTCGCGCATCCTCGATGTTCTTTTTCCCCACCGTAATGGTGATATATTTCTCCTGCATAATGCCGTTGGCACCGGTGGCCTTATCCAGCAGCATCTGGTTATACTCCCTGCGGTACACATCCCGGCTGTCGCCGCGCAGGGGCATGAGGATGGACTGCTCAAAGTTCGCCCGGTTCAGACGGCGGTTGTTAATGGTGATCTTGGTGGTGGCCCCGGAGTCCAGGCTGTTCAGCAATTCCGAATAGTCCAGGAACATGACCTTTTTGTCCTCCAGACTGGCTACCTGGTAGTTGATGTCCGAAAACTGATAGCTTTTGGAGAACTTGCTCCCCACCTGAAAAATACCGTCACTCCACATACGCCGGATGGGGATCACATCCTGCACCTTGCGGGGAACCTTGTATTTCTCCTTATCCTGTTTCAACAGATTGCTCAGGGTCTTAATCATGGGCTTTCAATACCTCCTTTTCATGGGCCTCCATGGTGCCTTTGAGGGCTTCGTAATAGTAGTTGACCGGCTCAAACCTGATCTCTCTCGGCTCCAGCATTTCAGAGCGGAACCACGCCCACAAAAACTGCTCGGCAGTCATTCCGTGGTAGGAAACGAAACCCAGCGCCGCAAAGGGAGCCGCCCCCAGCACACACATCCAGGACACGGTTTCTGTTCCCACATAGGGCCGAAGCAGAAAGTACAGCCCCACGGCAACACCGACTGCCAGCAAAGAAAAAACGAACTGCCGCATGGTCAGTCCGAAAAACATAGATTCCGTATAGTTACGGATTTCACGGTTGATTTTAACCTCCATTTGTAAATCGCTCCTTTCCTAAATTACAGGCCCATCATCTCCCGCACCACGCGGTCAGCCATTTTCACAGCACCCACGAGAACCAGCATGTTAAAGACCAACTCTCCGATATAGCTCCATACCATCGAAACTGCCGCCGCATTGGGGTCAACCGTTGGCGGTGATGCTGCGAACAGTGAGAAGATGATGCAGGCCAGCACGATGATCGCGCCCTCCAGACATACCGCCGCATAGGACTTGATAAAGCTCTTGCCCACATTCTGGCTCGGCTCTCCGGCAAAGCTGGAGAGGGGAATGGGCGCTATCGCCGTGTAGAGGTACAGTTTGAAGAAACGGCCATAGACCGTCATGATCATAATGAAAGACAGCACCGTAATGAACAGTCCGCCAATCAGCGTCACCGCCCACAGCGGGATACTTTCAAAGAAACCGCAGTCCTCCACAGCAGTCACGATCTCGCTGGGCAAGACCGTCTGCTGCGCCGTACCGAAGCCCGCCGCTTGCATGATAGTGGAGATAACACCCTGGGCAATGTTGAACAGGGCCAGCATCAGCTCCATGCCATAGGTGACGGCACCCTTGGCAAGCGCAAATCGGATAAACAGCTTCAGGGCGTGTTCCGGCCTTTTGACTTCTGCAAAGGAGCCGCAGGTTTTCATGACGCCCACGACAAAAAACAACACCAACAGCGCAAGGCCAATGGCCTGTAATGCGCCGTGGATGTCCACAATGACGCCCCAAATGGCACCGCCTTTGAATTGCTGCGGGCTTTGGGTGATGAGCTGCCAGATTTCCGCCAGCTTTTCATTCCAGGTGTTCAGGGCGTTTTCAAGGTTTTGTATGACCCAGTTATCACTCAATGTTTCTTCCTCCTTTCAGCGAAACAGCGGCAGGACGATTG